>CAYTDJ010000337.1:0-3713 GCA_964436265.1 uncultured Chloracidobacterium sp.
CTCGGATCTAGATCCGGGGCTTTTTGATTTACGATCTGAGTGAATTTCGGAGAATAAGGTGAGATACTGTCGGTAGCCTTCCTATAGGCATCTAAACCGAAACTGCGACTCTATGAGTTTCGAAAGATCGTTCAAAATCTTCTCATATGCCTCCGTACTTTGCGGTTTCCTTTCGTTGTGGGTGGCGGGTGCTGTTGGTTTCATTGGTTCAGCGGTCTTTGCATCGGTCCTTCTTGCAGCGTGGTTCGTGGAGGGGACACGTTGGCAGATCCCGGAACGCGTTGGCACCTTCCTCATAGTCCTAGCCTTGCCGGTATTCTTTGTCCTCTGGAGACTTGGACTTTTTGTTCCTACCGGGCCTGAGTCTGTTTTGCCAAGCGTGCTTGCACGACTAATACTCACGTTGACCGCGCTGAAAATGCTTCAGGAAAAATCTGATAGAGATTGGGTTTTCCTTTTGATAATGTCGTTCTTTCAGGTACTGCTTGCCGCCGGGATGAGCATAAGCGCCCTTTACCTTTTCAGCTTCATTCTGTTTACGTTCTCGGTTGTCTGCACGATCATTCTCTTTGAGATGAGAAAGACGGATCGAGCTGTCAACGAAAAGTCGGGGCCCGGCGGTGCGATCTATCAAATTCATGTTGGTCGGTCGTTTAGGGCCAGGTACATACCTGTAACCGCATCGATCTTGATGTTTGCCATTGTATTGATATGTACGCCGATGTTCTTTTTGATCCCACGGGTTGGAGGCGCCGGATTGGGCGCGGACCCTAGTGGTGTCTCAACCAGAACCGGATTCTCCGAGACGGTTCGACTTGGGGGTATCGGAAAGATACAGCAAAACGACGAGGTGGTTATGCGGGTTCGCTTGGATGGCAGCGATGTTGCCGGGAACCTAAAATGGCGTGGAATGGCGCATGACACGTTCGATGGCCAATCTTGGAGCCGTTCGCGTGGGAGCACAAGAGAGCCCAAAACCAGGGGAGATCGCGACATCATTCAAGTCGACTATGCCACTGGAAAAGATAGCCTTCTTCTGCAGACCATTTATCTCGAGCCTCTGGATTCCCCGGTGCTATTTGCAGCGCCTCGGGCCGTCGGTGTCCAGGGAAATTTTACAACCTTGGTCAAAGATCTTTACGGAGGTATATCGTTTTCACGTTCTGGAGAGCGGATAAGTTACAAAGTGCTTTCTGACACGTCTATTCCAAACGACCAGGAATTGCGCGCCGATGACCGGGCCTATCCCATTCAGGCGGATAACTATCTTCAGTTGCCAGACAATCTTGATCCGAGGATCGAACGGCTCGCCCGCGATGTGACCCACGGGAATCGAAGCCGATTTGATGCTGCGCGAGCGATCGAGGCCTATCTTCAGACTCAATTCGGCTACACACTTGAACAAAAGGCGGGAGGCGCTGACCCGCTTGCAGATTTTCTATTCAATGTGCGCGAAGGACACTGCGAGTATTTCGCCACAGCTATGGTTATGATGCTGCGTACGCAAGGCATTGCCGCACGACTCGCGACTGGTTTTCAACAGGGCGACTATAACGAGACCGCAGATGTTTATGTCGTTAGACAACGTCATGCTCATGCCTGGGTAGAGGTATTTTTTCCGGGAGAAGATGCATGGGTTGCGTTCGATCCGACGCCGGCAGCAGGCCGATCTTCTAATGCTGTTTCAGGCGGCATATCAGGTCGTTTTGGCAAGTACATGGAAGCGCTCGAAATGTTCTGGATCCAGTATTTCGTCGCATTTGACAACCAGGAACAGAGATCACTGTTCACTTCTGTTAGAAGGGGATTTGTTGAGTATCAAGCTAAGACGTCCGATTATGTCGATACGTTTCAAATGTTCATCTTAGAATGGTGGAAGGACGTTAGGGGTGAAAACGGTTTTGAAGAACGTGCGGCCGCGATCGGATATGCCCTTGGGGCCTTCATTGGCGCGGTGTTCGGTATCTTGGGCATCGTTTTGCTCTATAAACGTTTGAAACACCTTTCGATCTGGCAGAGGCTATCAAAATGGTTCCGGCGTGATCAGGCTCAGCCTTCGGTGGATTTTTATGAAAGAATGATACGGCTTCTTGAAAACAGGGGTATTGCAAGGCCGCCGAACTTAACGCCGTTAGAGTTCGCGATGGAAACGGGAATTCCTGAAGTCGTGCAGATCACGGATCGTTATAACGCGGTCAGATTCGGTTTAGTGGAACTCACTTCGGATGAAAGGGCTCGTATCGAAACGTGGTTAGGAACATTTGACGCAAAAAGTTAAACTATCCGTTTGCCCGAATGGTCAGATCGTTTTCCTAATGGGGCAATGTTATCTATGAAGAAAGTCGGATTCGTCAGCCTGGGCTGTCCTAAGAATCTTGTCGATTCGGAAGTGATGATGGGGCAGTTGGCCGACGCTGGATATCAGATCACGAACAATGCGGATGAAGCAGACACTTTAGTTGTCAATACCTGTGGATTTATCGAATCCGCAAAGCAAGAGTCTATCGACGCTATCCTTGATGCGACAAGCCTTAAGGCTGAGGGCAAAGCCAGACGCGTAATAGTCGCCGGATGTCTCGTTGAACGATACCGTGATGACCTAATGAAGGAACTGCCTGAGGTCGACGCTTTCATTGGTACGTCTCAGGTCAACGAAATTCTCAAGGCGGCCGACGCTGGCTTTGATGCAAAGCAACTTACGATCACCCCTGTCGGCAACAAGTCCTCCACATATCTGTACGACGAGTACACGCCTCGTATGCGTGCGACCCAATCGCATACTGCGTTCATAAAGATCGCTGAAGGCTGCGACCGACCTTGCGCGTTTTGCTCGATTCCGTCTATGCGCGGCTCCTTTCGCTCACGTCGCTTCGGCTCGATAGTTGAAGAGGCAAGGAACCTCGCGAAGCAAGGCGTGAAAGAAGTGGTTCTTATCGCGCAGGATTCATCTCGATACGGAGAAGACCTTGGTGAGGTCGATGCATTGGCGGCATTAATAAGAGCGTTGGGCGAGATCGAGGACCTTGAATGGGTTCGGGTCATGTACGCATATCCAACTCACATTTCGGACGCATTCCTCTCTGCTATCGCCGAAACACCTAAGGCGGTCAAGTATCTGGATATGCCGCTCCAACATGCGTCGCGAAATGTCTTGAAACTTATGAAACGCGGCGGAACGCGGGAATCGCTTGAGAAGCTTATCGCTCGCGTTCGTGAAAAGGTGCCGGGGATCGCGATCCGAACGACTTTTATCACCGGCTTTCCTGGAGAAACCGAAGAAGACTTTGAAGAACTCGTCAAGTTCATCCAAAACTGCCGCTTTGAAAATGTTGGCGTTTTTACCTATTCGGATGAAGAAGGTACCCCTGCGTACGATCTGCCCGATAAAGTTGATCCAAAGATCGCCGAAAAGCGAAAAAAGCGGCTGATGAAAGAACAAGCCAAGATCAGCAAGCAGTTGAACACCGCAAAGGTTGGAAATACTTATCGCGTTCTCTTTGAAGGCCTTTCACAGGAATCAGACCTTCTCTTTCAGGGCCGCCTCGAAGGCCAGGCCGAAGAGATCGACGGTTACATATTGATCAATGACATGCCTGAGAATTTCGCTCCCGTCATTGGAAATATCTATGACGTCCGCATAACCGAAGCGCATGATTACGATCTTGTGGGCGAGATCGTATTTTCAAATTGATTTGGTCAGAAGTTTATCTATT
>CAYTDJ010000338.1:0-3700 GCA_964436265.1 uncultured Chloracidobacterium sp.
GAATCTGGCACCGATGTTGGATGTCATGATGAAGATAGCGTGTTTGCAATCGACCGTGTTGCCAAGAGCGTCGGTCAAGACACCGTCCTCGAAAACTTGCAGCAGGATATTGAAAACGTCAGGATGAGCCTTTTCGATCTCGTCAAATAGAACGATCGAATACGGCGAGCGACGAAGCCTCTCCGTCAACTGCCCGCCTTCGTCATGACCGACATATCCCGGAGGCGATCCAATGAACTTAGCGACAGCGTGCTTTTCCATGAATTCGCTCATGTCAAATCTGATCAAAGACCGCTCAAAACCGAACAGGTATGAAGCCAGAGTTTTGGCTACTTCTGTCTTTCCCACTCCGGTTGGTCCCAGGAATAGGAATGACCCGACAGGACGCTTCGGATTCTTTAACCCGGCTCGTGAGCGCCTGATAGCACGTGCCAATGAAGATATCGCAGAATTTTGAGAAATAATTCGTTTCTGGAGTTCCGCTTCGATCTCAAGCAGCTTCTTGGCCTCGTCTTTCTTGATCGAGCTAACCGGGATCCCGGTCCAGCGTGCGATGACGTCGTCAACGTCATCCTTTGTTACCTCGACGCCAAAGAAGGAGTCTTCCATCGTTCGAAGTTCGTAAGATATGATCTGGTCTTCGTTTGCTGATGCCCTTTTCC
Organism: uncultured Chloracidobacterium sp.; assembly: GCA_964436265.1. Taxonomy (GTDB): domain Bacteria; phylum Acidobacteriota; class Blastocatellia; order Pyrinomonadales; family Pyrinomonadaceae; genus OLB17. Next base: position 663 of record CAYTDJ010000338.1, read on the forward strand.
AGTTGTCAACGGTCTCTTTCCAAGACGGCTCACCAGCCGTTTCATTTTGGAATCTCAGCTTTGCTCGGGCGCCGGCTTCGTCTAGGACATCTATCGCCTTATCCGGAAGAAACCTATCGGCAATGTAGCGTGTCGATTGATAGACGGCAGCTTCCAAGGCTTCGAGAGTGTATCTGATCTGATGGAAAGCTTCGTAGCGGTCAACGACGCCTTTGACTATCTCGAGAGCCTCTTTCTCGTTGGGCGGTTCCACCTTTACTGACTGGAACCGACGCTCCAGTGCCCTGTCTTTCTCTATAGACTTCCGGTACTCCCCGGGGGTTGTAGCACCGATGCACTGGATCTCTCCACGCGAAAGGGCGGGTTTCAGAATATTTGCAGCATCGAGCGTACCTTCCGCACTTCCGGCACCGACCAGAGTGTGGATCTCATCTATAAAAACGATGTTTTCAGGGCTATCCTTTAGTTCTGCAAGTATCTTCTTTAGACGTTCCTCGAATTGACCACGGAACTTAGTACCCGCGACCACAGACGAAAGATCGAGAGCGAGTATCTTTTTGTTTTCGAGAAACGACGGAACGTTTTTATCAACTATTCGCTGAGCGAGACCTTCGATGATCGCGGTCTTGCCAACTCCGGCCTCACCGATCAGGACCGGATTATTTTTCGTTCGGCGACAGAGGATCTCGACAAGGCGTTCCATCTCGGCATCACGTCCTACGAGCGGGTCCAATCGGCCCATTTCAGCGTCTCTTGTCAGGTCGCGTGTAAACTCTTCGAGGGTCGATGTTTTTTGGACTTCCTCTCCTGGCTGCACCGCCGGCCGGGCCGCACCTGAATTTCTCACGATCACGTCGCGAATATCCTGAATGCGGAGATCGAACTGGAAGAGGACCTCAGCTGCAACTGAACTCTCCTCTCTTATGAGTCCGATCAGAATATGCTCCGGGCCGATCTGGCGGCTCTTTAGCGAACGGCTTTCTTCGTTAGCGTAAAATAGTGCTTTTTTGGTATCTGCGGATAGCTGCAGCTCGGCCGATTGAGGTATTCGGTCGCGTACCGCGATCCGGTCCTCAACCTCACGTCTGATCTTTTCAGTGGTCAAGTTGGTTCTGAACGGGAAATAACGAGCGATGATCGTCCGGTCTTCTCTGAGAAGCCCAAGCAGGATGTGTTCAGGAGCGATCGCCTGCGAGCCATATTGAAGTGCCTCGTATCGTGCGAAAAATATTACCCGGCGCGATCGTTCTGTATAGCGTTCGAACATAGTAGATCAATACGAGGCCTTCGCTTGTGTGGGACAAGTATAACGAAGACTCCTCCAGAGAATCCAAACTGCGATTCCGAATTTTAATGAACTATGCCGTATATAGTTGCAAACAAAGGGACAATCCAGAAAAACTTTAATTCGTCATCTTGGACTTTGAATCGACCTTAATGTTTTGGGGCGGTTCAGCTTGGGGGATCTCCAGAACAAGTGGCTGACCTTTCTTGCCGATGCTGCCAATAAATTTTCCTGCAGGGGCCATCTCAACGCGCGATGTAAGCACGCGCGTCACACGTTTCGGGAGCAAGGTCGGCGCCAGGCTCGCTATCGTATCCGCCAGCGAGACAATGTCTCCGCCGCCGGACCAATGCTGACGGACGATCGAAGCGTCCGTACGATTGATAAGGCGAAGCAATGTAAGCGCAACGACATAGATGTCATCCACCTGGCCGATAAACGGAAGGATGTCCGGTATCAGATCCAGTGGCGAGATCACATAGATTATCGCTCCGACGAACAACGCCTTTTCGGTCGTCGGGACGCGAACGTCCTTCAGCAGCCGGCCCAGGAGCTTTACCATGTTCGGCAAAAACATCATAAAGTTCCTCATTCTGCCGCGTGCTTCGCCACGCCTGACCTTGTTTTTAGGATTCTCGATATTGCTCATTTAGTGCTCACCTGACCCGGATCTCCTAAGTCTATGGACAACCAGATATTTGTGCAAGTTTATGGGCGAATCGTTGTATGGTAAATTCGCAGTACGTTCCTATGATCCTCGAAACCATTCGCAAACGTGCCGCAGCCGATATTCAGCACATAATTCTTCCCGAGGGTGAAGACCTTCGTACGCTGCAGGCAGCCGAGATCTGTTCGAGTCAAAAGATCGCCAAGATCACAGTGATCGGAAGCGACGAGAAACTCCGTTCGACGGCCGCGGAAAACGGTGTAAACCTGAATGGCATTGAGATACTTGACCACCGAAAGGACCATCATGCGTTCGGACGAACAGCGGAGCTTTACTACCAGCTTCGGCGCTCAAGAGGAACCACTCTTGAAGAAGCTGAACAGGCGGTCAAAGATCCTCTTTACTACGGGAATCTCCTTGTCCGCGAAGGCAAGGCAGACGGTACGGTCGCCGGAGCGACGAACACAACTGCTCACACCGTTGCGTCCGCACTTCGGTGCATAGGTGTTCGTCAGGGATTCAAGATCGTTTCGTCGTTCTTCTTAATGGTCGTACCGGATAAGAAGTTCGGCGAGAAAGGGGCGATGATATACGCTGATTGCGGTGTCGTGATCGACCCTGACGCGGGCGAACTTGCCGAGATCGCTATCGCTTCGGCTGATTCATGCCGAGCGTTGCTGCAGGCAGAACCGCGCGTGGCGATGCTGTCATTCTCGACCAAGGGAAGCGCGAAACACGCGTTTATAGATAAGGTGATCGAAGCGACGAAGACCGTACGTGCCCGCGTACCTGATCTCGCGGTCGATGGAGAACTTCAGGCGGATGCGGCCCTCATGCAGACGGTCGCAAATTCAAAAGCACCGGGTTCGCAGGTCGCCGGAAAAGCCAATGTCCTCATTTTCCCGGATCTGAACGCAGGAAATATTGCCTACAAGCTGACCGAACGCCTGACTGGCGGCACCGCGATCGGCCCGATACTCCAAGGCCTCGACCGCCCGTGCAACGACCTCTCCCGCGGCTGCAAGGCCGAAGATATTGTCGATGCGGTTGCGATCACCGCGGTACAGTCTCAGGCACGAAAAGCGG
>CAYTDJ010000339.1:0-3676 GCA_964436265.1 uncultured Chloracidobacterium sp.
CACCGCAGGAGGAATATACGTCTTCAAGTGTAGTCGTTCCTGCCGCGAGTGATGTACCAACTCCCGTTCAGGACGAACGGCCAAGCCTGCCTTTTCAAGCATATGCGGACGAAACCGAACCAAAGCGTTCGGGAGGTCTTATTTCGACGTTCCTGTTCTTTCTGCTTGGTGCCGCGGTCGGCGTTGGTGGATATTTTGGGTGGCAGCAACTTAAGCCACCGCCTCAGGTTCCGGTTCTAAACGAAACAAAAAGCAATAACATACCGTTGACGGCCTTTGAAGAAGCCCGGCGCGAGGTCGATAAGGCACCCGACCGTTACCTTGCGGCAAATGCAGCAAGCCCGCAGGATGCAGAGGACCATTACCTTCTGGGACGAGCTCAGCTTTTGACCGGAAAATACGTTGAGGCAACGCGGCAGTTTACCCTAGCAAAGGAACGTCTTGCAGACGTCGATCCGGCAAATGCGAAAACGCTCGCCGCCGAGATCGCCTTGGGTTCGGCGATCGCCGGAAATCCCGCTGTTGCTGAGGCATTCGCGAAAGAGATCGCTGCAGGCAATCAACCCGGCAACGCAAACACCAACGTTAATTCAAATTTGAATTCGAACACCAATCGTCCCGGCCCGATCCGTTGATCACTCGATAGGTGTATCTCGTTGGCGTTTTGCTTCAAAAAGGATGATCCCGGCGGATACGGCAAGGTTTAGACTTTCGACGCCGTTTTCCATCGAAATACGTACCCGTTCATCGACCATCTCAAGTTCCCTGTCTTGGAGCCCGTGTGCCTCGGATCCAAATATCAATATCCGCTTTTTTGTCCAGTCTGCATCGGTATGATTTGATGAAGAACGAAGGTCGGCAGCCGTCGTTCTTAGGCCATTCTCTCCGGCCCAGCGGACCATTTTTTCAAAGTCAACGCCCTTGAAGATCGGCAACCGAAAACATGAGCCCATCGAAGCCCTGATCGACTTAGGAGAGAAAGCGTCGGCTGAACCGGGAGATGTCATGACGAGATCAACGCCGGCCGCTTCGGCGGTTCGGATCACGGCCCCAAGATTCAATGGGTTGTTGATACGGTCGAGGTAAACGGCTATGTGACGGATCACCATGTGATTCAGATGATCGATCGAATGGTCCGGCCGTTCGCCGATCAACACAATGCCCTGCGGGGTTTCGGTATCTACGAGCGAATCAAATGCGTTCGGAGAGACTATCTTTGCATCTTCGAACTGACTGAGAAGGATCCCTATCCTCTTGTCTTCAAGACTTTGTTCAGAGAAAAAGGCATCCCGGATGCGGACTCCGGAACGAACCGCTTCCTCCGCAAGCCGAACTCCTTCGACGAAGATCAGCCCGTCTTCCTTTCCGTCTCGTACACGCCGAGCGAGTTTCAAACTCGAGTTATCACGGCTCGTGATCATTTCTGAAATCGACATTGGAACTACTTTTACCATCTTTCATTGAATTACGGTAGAAAACAGCCGGATCAACGTCGAAGCGCGTGTTTGCAAACACCCGCTTTCTCGCTTAACTTAAATCTGATGAAACCCGAATCACGGCCTATGAGCAAACTCGAATTGCTAAAGGAGCGCAGCACCCTCGCCGAAGAAGGCGGCGGAAAGGCACGTCTCGAGAAACAGAAGGCGAGCGGTAAGATGACCGCCCGCGAACGCATCGATTTCTTTTTGGACGAGGGTACATTTGAGGAGTTCGACAAGTTCGTTGTTCATCGCTCGACGGACTTTGGACTAGATGAGCAAAAATATCCCGGCGATGGTGTGGTGACCGGACACGGACTAGTTGACGGCCGCGAGGTCTTCGTATTTGCCCAAGATTTTACCGTTTTCGGCGGTTCATTGTCTGAAACGCATGCTCAGAAGATATGCAAGGTGATGGACCTTGCCATGAAAGTAGGAGCACCCGTGGTCGGGCTTAACGATTCCGGCGGAGCCCGGATTCAGGAAGGCGTGGTCAGCCTCGGCGGATACGCTGATATTTTTCTGCGGAACACGCTTTCAAGCGGGGTCATTCCGCAAATAAGCTGCATTCTTGGGCCGTGTGCAGGCGGGGCGGTCTATTCGCCGGCGATCACGGATTTCAACGTGATGGTGAAGGACACGTCGTATATGTTCATCACGGGCCCGGACGTGATCAAGACAGTTACGCATGAGGACGTTACCAAAGACGAGCTCGGCGGAGCGATGACCCACAACGCCAAATCAGGCGTGGCACATTTCGCCGCTGATTCGGATGAACATGCGTTGCGCATCACCCGTGAACTACTCTCGTTTGTCCCGTCGAACAATTTGGAAAACCCTCCTTTCGTTGCGACAAGCGACCCGACAGATCGGAAGGATGCAAGACTGAACTCGATCGTACCGGAATCGTCAAATCAGCCGTATGACATTCGGGAGATCATTCTTTCGGTTGTTGACGAAGGCTACTTTTTCGAGGTTCAGGAGCATTACGCGGCCAATATCGTGATCGGATTTGCGAGACTCGGAGGGTATTCGGTCGGTATAGTTGCCAATCAGCCTGCATTTCTTGCCGGCGTTCTGGACATAGACGCATCGGTAAAAGCCGCCAGGTTTGTGCGGTTTTGTGACTGTTTCAATATTCCTTTGATCACGTTTGAAGACGTGCCCGGCTTTTTGCCCGGTGTAAATCAGGAACATTTCGGCATCATTCGTCATGGCGCGAAGCTGCTATATGCCTTCGCCGAGGCAACGGTGCCGAAGATCACCGTGATCACTCGAAAAGCCTATGGCGGAGCTTATTGCGTTATGGCGTCAAAGCATATTCGCACCGACATCAACTTCGCATATCCGACGGCCGAGATCGCTGTGATGGGAGCCGAAGGCGCCGTCGGTGTCTTGTATCGAAAGGACTTGGCCGAAACGACTAACCCCGAAGAGACACGCACTCGGCTGGTGAATGAATTTACGGAGAAATTTGCAAATCCTTATGTTGCTGCTGAAAAAGGATTTGTTGACGAGGTCATCGAACCGGCAGAAACGAGGCCTAAGCTCATTCGCGCTCTTTCTTTATTGCAGAACAAACGCGACACGAATCCGCCAAAGAAGCACGGCAATATTCCCCTTTAAGAAGCACTTTAAGTGTGGCCGGGCCGACGGTTAAGATATCGGTTTAAGTCTAAGGCAGCTTGATAGATCACTTTAAGTTACGATGCCACCACCTACCGGCCATCGCCCGACCTGGGCAGAGATAGATCTGGACAATCTGGCATTCAATTTTCACTCGGTCAAGACTTTTGTTGGATCGGAAGTGGAATATATGGCAGTGGTAAAAGCAAACGCCTACGGGCACGGTTCGGTCGAATGCTCCCGACGCCTGGAATCCGAAGGAGTGGACTGGTTTGCCGTCGCGCTTCCAGAAGAAGGTGTCGTTTTGCGAAAAGCCGGTATTTCTAAGCCGATACTCTGCCTGGGCGGATTTTGGCCGGGACAGGAAAAGCATCTCTTTGAATTTGAACTGACGCCCGTTGTTTTTATTCCGGAACATGCTGAAATGCTGAATAATGCCGCTTGCGCTGCGGGTGTCACGAAAGCCATTCATGTGAAGATCGACACCGGAATGGGCCGAGTCGGTGTGAGGTCGGATCAGGTCAAGGAATTCGCCACGAGGCTTGTCGCTTTATCAAATTTGAAGGTCGAAG
>CAYTDJ010000340.1:0-3672 GCA_964436265.1 uncultured Chloracidobacterium sp.
TAAGATCTCTCCGCAGGTATTTGTGGCATTCTAGTACCGAATATGGTTCGCGTAAACCGAAACTTTTAAACCCCGGACTCGTATCCTGTTCTTAATAATTCATTCAACAGAAAATATATGAAAAAGAGAATGTTCAATAAGCCGCTGACACTCTGTCTTCTGTTCGTGTTGGCCTTTTCGGCCGTGCCCCCGAGGGTTGCGGCGCAGACCATTGACACAAGTGCGGCCCTGGCAACGATCGAGGAAAAGGTCGAAGCGAGAAGAAAGGAACTCGGTATTCCCGGGATGTCACTGGCTATTGTCAAAGACGGGAAAGTGATCTATTCGAAAGGCCTTGGTTACAAAGACTTTGAGAATAAGGTCGCCGTTACGCCCGATACGCAGTTCGCGATCGGTTCTGCGACAAAGGCTTTTACCGCGTTGACCGTCCTGATGGCACAGGACGAAGGCAAACTATCGCTCGACGATTCGCCGAAAAAGCTCTTGCCGTATTTCAAAATGAGGGACGCGGATACCGACAAGAACATAACCATTCGCGATCTGCTGTCGCATTCGTCCGGATTGAACCGTACGGACCTCGCGATGATCACCGGAAAGCTTACACGTAATGAATTGATCCAGGTCGCTGCACAGGCAAAACCGACAGCGAAACTGCGTGAGAAATTTCAGTATCAGAACCTGATGTTCACGGCCGCGGGCGAGATAGCAGCCGTTGCAGAAAAGAAACCCTGGGAAAAGCTCGTTCCCGAGCGCGTATTCAAGCCGCTCGGAATGACAAACAGCACGATGTCTATCGCTCAGATGGAGAAGGCGAAAGATAAGTCGCTCGGCTATAACTACAATTTCGATACGAAAGAAACCCAGAAACTTCCATATCGCGAGATCGCCGAGGTAGCTCCGGCGGGCTCGATAAATTCGTCGGCAAACGACATGGCCAAATGGTTATCGTTCATTCTCGATGGCGGTTCGGCCGGCGGAAAACGGCTCGTTTCCGAAAAGGGCTATGACGAATGGCTCAAGCCGCAAATGAAGATCACGCCGGACGGCAAGATGTCGTACGGCCTCGGATGGTTTCTGCAGGACTGGAACGGAATGAAAGTCGTCCAGCACGGCGGCAACATCGATGGCTTCAATTCGATGGTCGCCATGATCCCGGAAAAGAAGATCGGGTTTGTCATGCTTACAAACGTTTCGGGATCGCCGCTCGGAAATGAATTGATGCAGATCGTTTGGCAAAACCTGATCGGGCAGCCGGCGAGCGGAGACACTCAAAAACCAACGTCCGAACTTACGTCCCAGGTAGTCGGGAAATACAGGCTCGAAGTGGCGGGAATCGACATGGAAGTGAAAACCGACAAGGACGATCTGGTTCTCGTCGTTCCCGGACAACCGCAGTACACGCTTAAGATGTCAGGCCCGCGGCAATTCAAGATGCAGGGCGCGCCCGATGGGTTTGCGGTCAAGTTCAATCCGGAAAACGGAAACGCTACTGAAATGTATCTTCAGCAGCCGCAGGGAAACTATACGCTTCCGCGTGTGAATGCGGACGGAACGATCACAAAGACGGGCGGTACCGCTAAGCCCGACGCGCCGAAAACGGAACCGCCGATCTCGGTCGATGAATTGATGGCAAAGTCGATAGCAGCGATCGGTGGAGAAGCGAATTGGCGAAAGCTAAACACGCGAGTAACCACTTTTGAAACTGATTTCGAAAACCAGGGCGTGCAGGCGACCGGGATTTCGTATGCAAAAGCTCCTAACAAGACGGCGACCGATACAACGATGACCGCTCTCGGGAAAAAGATCGCGCTTGTTTGGGATTACTTTGACGGGACCGGCGGCGAGGAATCGTACACTTTTGCTCCGTCGGACAAATACACCGGTAAACGTCTCGAAGACGTAAAGATCGGTGCCGATCTTTACGGACCGCTCGACTGGAAATCTAAGTACAAGAAGATCGAGGTCACAAAGACCGCAAAGGTTGGCGACGAAGACGCCTATGTTGTGACCTTCGAGCCGGAGAAGGGATCGAAGTTTACCGAATACTATTCGACCAAGACATTCTTATTGTTAAAGAGGGAAGGCTCGATACCGTCGAGCACGGGCGGCCCGACGCTTCCATACACGGTCACCTACGAGGATTATCGCGACGTTGACGGCATTAAGCTGCCTTTCAAATCGACGAATTCGTCGCCGAGCAATGGCAGCGTCGTGACGAAACTGATCTCGGTGAAACATAATGTTCCGGTCGAGGACAGTATCTTCAAGCCGCGAACTTTGAAGCTTTAGGGAGATCGCCGGCCTCGGCGTCATCGCCGATGGCTTCGACCGGGCAGGCCATCAAAGCTTCCAAACACAGCTCGAATTCCTCGGGGGATTCGGGCTGTTTGCATACGTAAGAGTATCCGTTGTTGTCGTTGCGTTTGAAGTTGGAAGGCGAAGTGTCGCGGCAGACGTCGCAGTCTATGCACTGCCGGTCAACATAGAATTTGCCGGCGACATTATCGGGCAGCTTGTCTTTAACAAACGCCATAACAAAAATTGGCGGCTAGATCTTCTTCTCCGTCATTCGGATCATGCGTTCAAGCGCAATGTTCGCGTAGTGCTTCGTTTCATCATCGACGACGATCTCGTTCACGACGATCCCTTCGGCAAGATTTGCCATCGCCCACGCCAGATTTTGCGGCGCAATACGGTACATTGTGGCACACATACAAAGGTCGGGAGCAAGCAGGTGGATCTCCTTATCCGGGAATCGGTCCGCCAGCCGTTTTACAAGATTGACCTCGGTGCCGATGGCCCATTTCGTTCCCGCCGGCGCATTTTCGACCGTCTTGATTATGTAACTGGTCGAACCGTCGAGGTCGCTTTTTTCTACGACCTCGCGTGTACATTCAGGGTGCACGAGCACCTGAACACCCGGAACGTCTTCGCGGACCTTATCAACGTGCCAAGGCTTGAAACGTCCATGCACCGAACAATGCCCGCGCCATAAAATGAGCTTAGCGTCGAGCAATGCTTCGGGCGTGTTCCCGCCTAATTCTTCGTGCGGGTTCCAGACGACCATCTTTTCGAGCGGAATCCCGAATTTCGCTCCCGTGTTACGGCCAAGATGCTGGTCAGGGAAAAAGAACATCTTGTCGAACTCCTTCAGGTAAACGTCGAACAGCGGAACGGCATTGGACGAAGTACAGACCACGCCTTCGTTACGGCCGCAGAAGGCCTTTATTGCCGCGGTCGAATTCATGTACGTGATCGGAGCGACCTTTTGTTCGAGCACTCCGATCTCGCGAAGCTGTTCCCACGCATCCTCGACCTGATCGATCGAGGCCATGTCCGCCATCGAACATCCCGCCCCCAGATCGGGAAGGATCACACGCTGTGATGGTTTACCGAGTACGTTGGCCGATTCGGCCATGAAGTGAACGCCGCAGAAAACGATGTAATCGGCGTCGGTCTGCGATGCCATCACGGAGAGTTGATAGCTGTCGCCCGTGAGGTCGGCGTGACGAATGACGTCGTCGCGCTGATAGTGGTGCCCGAGAATGACGACTCGACTTCCTAGTGCCTCGCGCGCTGCCTCGATCGAGGCCGCAAGTTCATCGTCAGGCATGACCAGAAAATCTTCCAAAACCCTTGCTTGTTCAATAATGGCGGACATCTGCTTCCCTC
>CAYTDJ010000341.1:0-3670 GCA_964436265.1 uncultured Chloracidobacterium sp.
TTCCTTTCTCCTTTTGCCTTTCTCCTTTCTCCTTTCTCTTGCGCCACCTGCGCCACCTGCGCCGGCGCAAACCATGGCGCAAGGCATTTGCCATGGCAAGATCGTCTCGGCGACGATCGACGGTAAGTATTTTTCGATAACACAAAGAGCGGCTCCCACCGCTCTTTATCACGCTCTCGCAAATTACATTCGAGACCGACACCGAAACTACCAGCGATGATAGGCGGGGTGGCCTTCTTTGACGGCGACGAATGTGCCGCGGCAAGTTGCGCAAGTTTTGTCGTTCACGATGAGCTCGGCCTCGACGGTGGCGCGGTCTTCACGGGAATCGACCACGCGGGCGCGCAGCTTGATGAGTTCGTCAGCCGGTGTCGGCCGCAGCAGTTTGACGTGAAAATCGGCGGTGACGGTGCAATCGGGTTTGTCCTTGCCGTCTCGCTTCATCATGAACCATGTCGCGGTCCAGTTCGAGTGGCAATCGAGCAGTGCTCCGATAATGCCGCCGTTTAGCATTCCGGGAAATGCCTGATGGTGCGGTTCGGCCCGCCATTCCGCAACGACCTCGTCGCCTTCGGGAAAGCTGTTGATGTGAAGCCCTTTCTCATTTGCCGGCCCGCAGCCGAAGCATATGCTGTCCGGTGAATATTCCTGTTGGAGTGATCTTGCGTGTTCCATCTCCTGTAAATAATACATTCATTTCACTTTCTGAATAACTGCCGATCGATAAGTAACGGATCTGACATCCTTTTTCCCGAGGTTGCCGTCCGGGCTGACCTGTCGTAAATTTACTACGCCTCATTTCTTTCCAAAACCTATGCTTACTTTGCTTGCGATCCTTTTTTTGGTTTGGCTCGTTTTTGGTTATTTCGCCTACGGGCGTTGGATCACCCGACAATTTCAGCTTGACGACAGCCGCGAGACACCTGCGGTTTCGGTCAACGACAACGAGGATTTCGTTCCGGCGAAAAAGTTCTACCTCTTCGGCCAGCACTTTTCGGCTATCGCGGCGGCGGGACCGATAGCGGGACCGATCATTGCGTGTGTCGCATTTGGGTGGCTGCCATGCCTGCTTTGGATCGCATTGGGTGTGGTGTTGATCGGAGCCGTTCACGATTTTTCGGCCCTTGCTTCGTCTGTTCGTCACGGCGCGCGATCGATAGCGGAGATAACAAAAGAGAAGCTTGGTACGGGAGCTGGCCGCGCGATGATGGCGTTCATCTGGATCGCCCTTGTGTATGTGATCGTTGCGTTTACGGACATCACGGCGGGCACGTTCGTCTCGGGTGATGACGCGTTGGTCGGTGAGTCCAAATTCAATCCGGGCGGTGCGGTCGCGTTTGCGAGCGTTGCCTATCTGTTGCTTTCGATCGTTCTTGGCCTTGTAGAACGCTATCTGAAGCCGCCCTTATGGCTGACTACTATCATCTTCGTGCCTGCGACATTTGCACTTTCATATTTGGGGACACAGTTTTCATATGTGTTTGCGCTCAGCCATCTGAGCTGGTCGATGGTGATCCTGATCTATTGCGTCGTCGCGTCGCTCGTGCCGGTGTGGGCTCTGCTTCAACCGCGCGGATATCTCGGCGGATTTGTGCTCTATTCGGCAATTGCGGTCGGAGTTATCGGTGTATTCTTTGGCGGATATTCGATACAGCAGCCGGCGTTCAAATCGTTCGATGTCGGCGGCATGACCGGAATGTTGTTTCCGTTTCTTTTTGTGACGATCGCATGCGGAGCGTGTTCGGGTTTTCACGGGCTGGTCTGTTCGGGCACGACGTCGAAACAGATAGAGAAAGAATCGGACACGCGACCTGTCGGTTACGGAGCGATGCTTGCCGAAGGATTTGTAGCGTTCATTGCTCTCGTAACCGTTATGATCGCGGCGAGCGATATGCTCGTGGGGCCGGACGGTAAGGCTCTCTCGGCGGGAAAGATCTACGGCAACGGCATCGGGAACTTTCTGACACTGTTGATCGGGAAAGAAAATCTGCAATTTGCGATCACGTTCGGGGCAATGGCGTTCTCGACGTTCGTTTTTGACACGCTCGACGTTTCGATGCGGCTTGGACGTTACATTGTGCAGGAACTTTGCGGCATTCCGGGCCGCGTCGGTGCGATCATCGGGACGCTCGCGACCGTTGCGATCCCATTTCTGCTCATATTCTTTGCAAAGCCCGGTTCGTATCTTGATTTCTGGACTCTTTTCGGCGCATCTAACCAACTACTCGCAGCGCTTACACTTCTCTCCATTACGGTGTGGCTGCACCAAGCACGAAAGCGGATCGCATTCACGCTTCTGCCGATGCTTTTCGTTCTCGTGATAACGCTTTGGGCTCTTGGCTCGATGGTATACGGGAATTTCACGAACACGAGCGGCTTCGATATCAAATTTGTGAACGGAGTTGCGTCGCTTGCGTTGATCTGCCTGGCGATCTATTTGGTCGTAACGGCTTTCCTAAAGCTGCGCAGGGAGAACGGATCGAGCCCTGACGCAGAAATTCCGGTCGCAGCGTGACACTTTCAACTGATCCGATACGCGTATCATCCTGCAAACCTGTTTAGGTTTCAAGGAGAGTTCAAATGACCACCATAACAGAGATCGCACCGGACACTTTTCGGATAAACACGTTCATATCTGAGGCAAATCTGGGATTCAGCCAGTTTCTGGTTCGCGACGAAGAGCCGCTGCTGTTTCACACGGGAATGCGGGCTTTGTTTCCTGCGGTTCGTGAAGCCGTAGCGAAACTGATCGACCCGGCAACACTTCGGTGGGCAGCATTCAGTCATTTCGAGGCAGACGAGTGTGGTTCGCTGAACGAATGGCAGCAGGTCGCACCGCAGGCCGCGGCCGTGTGCAGCATGGTCGCAAAGATGGTCAGCGTGGACGATTTTGCGTCTAAGAATCCGGCAAAGGGAATGGTCGATGGCGAGGAGTTTTCGACCGGAAACCACACTTTCCGGTTCCTGGCGACCCCGCATGTTCCGCATAACTGGGAGGCGGGACTTTTGTTCGATACGACTACAGGTGTTCTGTTCTCGTCAGACATACTGCACCAGAACGGCGATGTGGCCGCGATCACGTCTGAAAGTGTTATCGACCGCGTCCGTCAGTCGATGCTTGAGATGCAGGCGAGCCCGCTCGCGGATTATCTGCCGTACACGCCAAAGACCGATGCAACTCTGAAACGCGTCGCGGCGTTGAAGCCCTCGACGGTCGCATCGATGCACGGCTCGATCTATACAGGCGACGGCGAAAAAGCGATCCTGGAATATGCGGATGTGTTGAGAGAAGTGTTCGGCGGCAACGGTTAACGTTCGCCGACCGGCACTTTGTCGAGTGTACGGGTCGTATGGTCTGTAACGCTCGCCGGAGCGGTCATAGATTCAGGAAGCTGTGCCGTTATGACCGGCGGCAGGTAGGCCCGGTCATCGGATCGAGATCCACTGATCGTTTGCGACTTAGTGTCATCCCGAAAAATGCGTCCATATCGAAGGATCAGAGCGCATATCCCGAAAAGGGCGGCGAAATAGAACGCAGTGATACCGACAAGATCGCTGCCCGTAACGCCGTCCCTGACCAATATCCGCATCAAGATCACGAACGCAAGCATTCCTACGCCCGCAGTTCCTCCGGCGATCAGCAACGGATTGGAGGTCGCATTTGCCAGTG
>CAYTDJ010000342.1:0-3663 GCA_964436265.1 uncultured Chloracidobacterium sp.
GTTGAAAGACGAAGCATACAAATTGCCGGACAATTTCACGCGGCGGGCAGGAATTTCCTGGCTTCATCGATGGACGCTGGACATGGGAAAAGAGTTCGTTCTGCCTAACGAACCGATGGTGCCGGAGTTTGTGCTTAAACTCTCCGGTTTTGAATCTGAGTAAGAAGAATCTCCCGCAAAGACGCAAAGGCTGCAAAGACGGATCAGGTTTTTATGAATTCGCCGTCGATCATTCTAGAAATTCCAAGCGGATTTGCCTTTTTCAGTTCGTCAGGCAATGCCGGATCGGGGAAATTCTGATAACAAACGTGGCGTGCGAAACGCGTGATAGCGCGTGTGCCGACGGCGGTCGAGCGACCGTCGGACGTCGCGGGGTAGGGCCCGCCGTGAACCATTGACGGACAAACCTCGACGCCGGTCGAGAATCCATTGAAGATCAATCGGCCAACCTTCGTTTCGAGTATCGCGATAAGATCAGCGTACTCCTTCATATCTTCTTCGGTTCCGTGAATTGAAGCGGTCAATTGTCCCTCGAGCGAGCGAGCGATGTTGAGAAGATCTTCGCGTTCGCTCGTGCGGATAAGCAAGGTCGTCGGTCCGAAGATCTCATCGTTCAGATCCGGAGTGTTCAAAAACTCGACAGCAGTGGTTTCAAACGCCGACGGATTTACAGAGAAACCCGGAAGATCTGAGTCTTCGTTCGCGACGGTTTTCCCAACTTCAGAGGCACGTTTTTGGTTTCCCGCAACATAAGACGAACGAATGCCGCCGGTAAGAAGCGGCGAAGGGGCTGTTGTCTCTATTGATCTGTTGAAACTCGACACAAATTCGTCCGCATCTTTCGGCAAAAAAACAAGGCCGGGTTTCGTGCAAAACTGCCCGACTCCGCCTGTGACCGAGGCGTGCAAGCCTGCAGCGATAGCATCGCCGCGTTCCTTTATTGCTGAGGGCAGAATGAACGTCGGATTAACCGAACTCATTTCGGCGTAAACCGGTATCGGTTCCGGGCGGGCAGCGGCGATGTCCATCAATGCGCGACCGCCGCGTCGTGACCCTGTAAAGCCGACGGCTTTGATCGCAGGGTGTTTGACCAAAGCCTGACCGATATCGTACCCGCTCGAAAACAAAAGGCTGAACACGCCCTCAGGCATATCGCATTCTCTTGCGGCATTCATGATAGCGGTGCCGACCAGTTCTGCCGTACCGGGATGTGCTATGTGAGCATTTACGATAACCGGACAGCCAGCGGCTAATGCGGACGCGGTGTCGCCGCCAGCGACCGAATATGCAAGCGGGAAATTACTTGCGCAAAAAACAGCTACCGGTCCGACGGGACGGAGCATCGACCGTACGTCGGGCTTCGGGACCGGTTCGCGGTCGGGGATCGCGTGATCGATGCGGGCATCGACCCAAGAGCCTTCGTCGAGAAGGTCGGCAAACATCCGAAGCTGACCGCAGGTGCGCCCGCGTTCACCGACAAAACGTGCGTTCGGCAAAGACGTTTCGAGCGTTGCTCGCTGTATCAACGTGTCGCCAAGTGCTTCGATGTTGTCTGCGATCTTTCTCAGAAATACGGCGCGGTCGCGGCCGGAAATGCTGCCAAAAGGAATTCGGGCGGAGTCGGCGAGAGTCGCGGCACTTTCGAGTTCGGCAAGCGTCGCAGAATAATACGCGGGCTCGACCTCGCTTCCAGTGGCCGGGTCAAATGCACGGAAGGCCTCTGCAGTCTTATCGCCGCGTGATCGGCCGATAATAGATGTGCCCTTTAATTCGCCATTCATACTATTAGCTGCCAGTTGCCTGGACGCGGTCGTCGGTTTGCGGCCGAGTCGCAAATGCGTGTTCGATGATCGCGAGCGTTTCTTCGAGTTCGACACCTGTCAGTTCAAGCCGCGGCGGACGTACGCGGGCGCTGCCCCAGCCGACCTTTTCCTGGACGAGTTTAATAAGCTGAACGAATTTCGGCACAGTATCGAGCCGCAACAGCGGAAGGAACCATTTGTAGAGCTCGAAAGCCCTTTCCGTCTCGCCATTCATCGCGTATTTAAAAAGATCGACGGATTCCTTTGGAAATGCACTAACGAGCCCGGCGATCCATCCCGTTGCACCTGCGTCGATCCCTTCGACGATCGCGTCATCGACGCCAACGAATATCGCGAGACGATCACCGCAGAGAGCTTTGATCGCGGTCACGCGGCGTACGTCGGTCGACGATTCCTTCACGGCGTGAAGATTCGGTAATTCATCAGCTAGTTCGGTGATCTGCTCGGGAAGAAAATCGGTCCCATAGGCGATCGGATTGTTGTACAGCATGCACGAGAGCGGCGTCGCTTTTACGATCTCTGATACGTGATATTTCGTCTCGTGCCAATCGCCGCGATAAACATATGGCGGCAATACCATCAAACCGCTGCAGCCCGCCGATTCCGCTTCGGCGGCCTGGGCGCAAGCCTCGGCTGTTGTCATAGATGCGATCGCGGCAACCACAGGAACACGATCGCCGACGGCACCTGCCACGGTCTTCCAAAGAGCGATCTTCTCGTCCATTGAGAGCGTGCCGCCCTCGCCAAGGCTTCCGTTTGTGACGATGCCTGTGCAGCCGTTTTCGACAAGCCAATTCACATGCCGACCCGTGAATTCATGGTCGATGTTGAGATGCTCGTCAAAACACGTTGTGATGGCGGGCATCACTCCTTTCCATTCCATTGTCATAATTCCTCCATTCTAACCGGAAAGATCGGCGGGCGCACGGTACCCGGCTTCCAACCGAAAAGAAACTCGTTTGCCGCACCACAAACGCGGCCCTGGCATGATCCCATTCCGCAGCGGGTCTGGAGTTTTGCTTCGCGCGAATTGTCGAATTCTGAGAGTCGGCCGTAGGTAACGTCCTCGCAGCGACAGACGATAGTGTCCGGCTGCGCAAGTGTCTTTAATTCGTTTCTTAATGCGAACGCTTCGTTCATTGCATTGCCGAATCGTCGGGCCTTATTGCGTTCGGGAAAAAGTGATCGAGCGGTTTCGGACTGTCCGGTGGCCGCGAGGCCGGCGATCTTACCTTCGACAAGCGAAGATTCAACACCAGCGATCCCAGTTGGTTCTCCAGCGCAATAAATTCCGTTCACCGAGGTTCTTTGAAATTCATCGACCGCGACATTGCCATTTTCGATCCGGCAGCCAAGGATCGACGCCAATTCGGTATTCGGGACGAGGTGAAAGCCGCACGCCAAATAGTCACATTCCACGTCCCACGACCTTCCTCCGCTGATCAATGTGACCCCAGAAAGGTACTCGTCACCGATGGCCCGGGTCACCCAGCATCCCATCAGGTAGGGAATGTTCAAGAGGCGCGACCGGATCGTTATCGCCTGAGCAAGCTTTGACGGCCGTGTCAGGAGTTGGAGGCCGAAACGGCGTATGTTGAATGAATTGGCTTGTTCGGCGATCGCAGCGATGATCGCTCCTTTGTTTTTCAAATAGTCGGCGACTGCGAAAAGCAGCGGTCCGGTACCCGATACGACGATCCGTTTTCCGGCAACATTTAGACCGCCTTTGACCAATGCCTGTAGGCCGCCTGCGCCAAACACCCCGGGCAGCGTCCACCCGGGAAAGGGAAGGAAGCGTTCGCGGGCGCCAGTGGCAATAATGAGTTTTTCGTATTCAAGT
>CAYTDJ010000343.1:0-3654 GCA_964436265.1 uncultured Chloracidobacterium sp.
TCTTAGGTCGAGATATAAGTAAAATACAGGATTTCACGACTTACCCGCAACTCAGAGCATTTGTGAATAGTCCCGGCCGAGTTCAGTCTATGACCGAGAAATCGATACTCTGCGAAGCGGCTTGCTTTCGAACCTCGTCCCTCACGATAAGTTCGAGGGTGTATTCGCCGGCCGCGACCGATTCGTCAAAACGAAGGAAACCGAAATCGTCGATACGTCCGGGAGCCGTCAATTGAGAACTTACCGCTTTAGGTTTCCCCTCCGAAATGAGTTTTCCATCTTTGTACAGATTCACCTGTACAGTAATGTTGGCTCCGGTCGCACCGGCATTATATACGGTGTAAGAGAAAGCCGCGGATGAAAGGCTCCTGAATTGCCGGGTTACAATTCCGCCCCTGGACGAATTCAGGGAAAAACCGTTTTCGGACTTTTCGAGCGATGGCCTCGCATATTTTCCTTCCGGTCCAAGTTCACTTATGCTCAAGCCGGAAAGCAAAAGCCGTCCCTGTTTCAGGTCAGGAATGGAAATACTCTGGCCGGCCGAGCCGATCTGTTTGCTTGGCACATCACGGATCGCGAAACGCAGATTGTAAACGCCGCTTTGTTTCACCGGGACGTCAGCAAAATAGATCAATCCGTTGGCTTTTATTGCATCTGCGGTAACAGGATCGACCTTGATGGTGTGGGTCTTGTTAAATTCGTCAACGACCCTGTTCTTTTCATCCAATGTAACGGCTACGACGTCAAAGACCGCTTTTTTCAAGCCGCCGGCTTCATCGGTGAAATTGATGTCGTTCCCACTTATCGCTACAAAGGAACGGATAAAGCTACCATCGACAGGCGTATTTCCGAAAAAGGCCGTTAGCTGCAGATCGAGACCTGCCTTTGGCAGCGGGGCCGCAATAGCCTGATAAAGCTCACTGTCGGACGTCTTTAGTTTTGCGGTAGCTTCGACGTCCGGCTTAGGCAAAAAACCCGAACGCGACGCAACCTTTGCGCCGATGCGGGTTACACTAACGTCTATCTTATTGAACTCTTTACCCTTGAACGAGTCCTCATCCGGTTCATAGCCCAGTAGGTAATATCCGCGCTCAAGACTTAATGCCTTGTTTATCGGCACATCGAGAAAGTTACTGCCTCGATAGAAATCACCGCCTGTTTCATTAGCAAGAAAGTACATTCCCTCTTCGAGGTCGCGAGTAAATCTCTCCCGATCTGCCCCGACCTTAGCCGAACCTGATGGCTTTACAGGATCGATCTCACCAGTAATATCTATCTGATCTCGAACATCGAGAGCAGCAGAATCATAGGTCCCGCGAACACTGATAGTGTTGAAAACGACAGATGCACGGTTTGCCTTATCGGTTAGGTCGCGCATCACTTGAAGAGCGGTCGCTGAGATGCCGTTCCGGCCGCGGAGCGCAAGTCCATCTGATAGAAGGAAGACCATTTTTCTTCCGGCTACACCTTCAAGGCCGCGGACTACGTAATTGATCACGCCAATTGTGCCAATTGCTTGATTATTTCGATTGAAGTCTTCAGCAGCCTCTCGACTCTGTCTGCTTTGTTCGTTCTCAATACTTCGTAGAGTTGTTGTACGGTTGCCGGCCTCATCCTCGACTGTCTTACCGATCTGGTTCGACCGGGCCTGTTCAAAGAAGCTGCCGTCCGGGCTCGAACAAGAACCCGTCGGGGGCCGCCACCTAATACTTCGGACCGACTGAAGCAGGCGGTCTTTATTTGATGTATATTGCTGGAGAACGCTGCTGCCGGCACGAGTCTGGTAGATTGCCACGCGATCGTTTGGCTGCATTTGCTGGTTTACGAATTTTTCGAGCGCTTCTTTTGCAGCAACCATCCCAACATTAGACAACGCACAATTGCCATCATCGACAATAAATGTGATCAACCGGCCGACCGGCGGTGCTGACGATCTTGGAACACTTAATGAGCTGGTGACTGATTCTTTGGTTACGGAGTCAGGCGTTGCGGCGGTGCTGTAATAACCGAACCTTGTGATCTTCTGAACCTTGCCGTCCTGTTTCAAGACAAATTCTTCTGGTTTTAGGTCCGTGATCTGCTTGCCATCTTTATCGACGACAAGCACGTCGATCTGAACAAGGTTAGTAGTTATCCTGACCGCCTCATCCTGTTTCGGCGTAGGTGTCGGCTGTTGGCCAGAAACAAAAAGTGAAAAGCCGGTCAATAGAAGGAAAGAGCAGGGTAGAAGAAGCCGCATCATATTTCGTGTGGTCCTGACCGTTCTCTGGAATCTGAAATACTCGGGAAGAGTTATCTGTAGAACATAGCAATATTAGGACCTTTGTTCAATATTATATGTCAGCGGCATATTATTCCGATATCTTTAGCTCGTCGATGCGGCGGTACAGTGTTCGTCGGGAAATATCCAGCAGTTTAGCGGCACGTGACTTGTCGCCATTGCAGTAATCAAGTGTCGCCTCGATCACCTGTTTTTCGATCTCGTCGATCGTCGACGGCAGATCTATTTCGATACCGATAGATCTGCCTTCGCCGGCAGCCTGCACTCGTTCGAGTCGCGTATGAACAGCTGCTTCCAGAGCACTGTTGCTTACAGCCGGGGGAAGATCTTCGATCTCAATTTGCCTGCCTGAGGCGATGATAACAGCGCGTTCGATGGCATTTTCGAGTTCACGAACGTTTCCCGGCCATTGGTAAGCCATTAGCGCCCGCATCGCCTCTTTGGAAATGCCGGAAACAAATCGTCCTGTTTTCTCCTTATAGCTATCGAGGAAATGATAAACGAGTATGTGTATATCCTCTGCACGCTCACGTAAGGGAGGTATGGTGATAGGAAATACCGACAATCGGAAAAAAAGGTCCTTTCTAAAACTACCATTCTCTGTCGCTTTTTCAAGATCTACATTGCTCGCGGCGACCACGCGTACGTCAGATCTGACCACATCGTTTCCGCCGACGCGTGTAAACTCGCCATCCTGTAGAACGCGAAGCAGGCGAACCTGTGCCTGCATCGACATTTCTCCGATCTCGTCCAAGAAGAGCGTCCCGCCGTCTGCTTCCTCGAATCTTCCCTTTCGTTGTGCACGGGCATCGGTAAACGCACCTTTTTCGTGGCCGAAAAGTTCTGACTCGAGTAGGGACTCGGGAATAGCACCGCAGTTCAACTTTATATAGGGCTTTGATTTACGGCTGGAATTGTAGTGGATCAGATTTGCAAGCAGTTCTTTTCCAGTGCCAGATTCGCCTTGGATGAGCACAGTAGTATTGGTATCCGCAACGTTCAATGCAAGCTCGATCGCTCGCCTGATCGGCGCCGCTTGTCCGACGATCTCGCTGTGCCGCTGAACAAGCTCACTCTTGAGCCGCATCACTTCGGCTGAAAGCTGGTCGCGTTCGAGTGCGGTGCCTATCTGGTCGGCGATGCCCTCAACAAGGGCAACGTCATGATTATCAAAGACGGTCTCTTTACTCCAAACAAAACCAAGCAAGCCGAAGGGCTGACCGCCAATGCGAACCGGTGCGACGAGAGCCGCCTTTCCGCCAAGAGTCGTATTGAAGATCAGACGGATCGACAACGGCAGTTGCGAATCTGTGAGAGAGATGGTCTTGCCGTCACGAATAAGGTCGCTTACTGCTTGAAAGGTATCCACGTTG
>CAYTDJ010000344.1:0-3628 GCA_964436265.1 uncultured Chloracidobacterium sp.
TGGGCGGGATCGCCGCGTTTCTGATCGCCCATATCGCCTATGCCGTCGCATTCGCGACATTGCCGCTCGATGCCGCAGCTTTCGGAATTGCCCTTATCATTTGGAACGTGGCTGTCGTTCTTTTACTGAGATGGCTCTGGAAATACCTTGAAGGACACGATCGGTTCGCGGTACTCATTTACATGGCGGCGATCACGATAATGGTCTCGCTTGCGGCTGCAACAACATCGCCCCTGATCGGGATCGCCGCAGCGATGTTTGCGATATCGGACATCTCGGTCGCACGCGATCGGTTTGTAATCCGTTCCGCTGCGAATAAGATCTGGGGCATTCCGCTGTATTATCTTGCACAGGTACTTTTTGCAATCTCCGTGATCCAGTCGCAACCATAAAAAAATGAAGCTCATATCATCCGTCCTGCTCAGCGCATTTCTTGTTTCGAACATTCAGGCTCAACAGAACAATTACGTTCGATGGGTAAACCCGCTTATCGGAACACAGAAAATGGGCCACACATTCCCCGGCGCGACGGTGCCGTTCGGTTCGGTGCAGCTTTCGCCGGATACCGATCAGCAGCCGCACAACATCGGCGGGAAATATAATCCTGACGCTTACAAATATTGCGCCGGCTATCAGTATGACGACGCATCGATCGTCGGCTTCTCACACACGCATTTCAGCGGCACGGGGCACAGCGATCTAGGCGATTTTCTGATCATGCCGACGGTCGGTCCGCTGCAGCTTGAGCCCGGCAGCAAAGAAGATCCATCGACCGGCTTTAGGTCGAAATTCTCTCACGCGAACGAGACCGCCGAAGCCGGATATTACAAAGTGTTGCT
The DNA here is from genome assembly GCA_964436265.1 of uncultured Chloracidobacterium sp. Lineage (GTDB taxonomy): Bacteria > Acidobacteriota > Blastocatellia > Pyrinomonadales > Pyrinomonadaceae > OLB17. Next base: position 840 of record CAYTDJ010000344.1, read on the forward strand.
GGATGACCCGAACGTCCTCGCAGAGATGACGGCGACGACACGCGTCGGTTTTCATCAATACACCTTCTTGAACCCACCCGCTACCGCAGGTGGTACTGACCAGAGCAACGCCCACATCATCCTCGACCTGATGCACGGCATCTATAATTACGACGACAAGAATGTGTGGACGTTTGTCCGCGTCGAAAACGATCACACCATTGTCGGTTATCGCCAAACCAACGGCTGGGCACGCACGCGAACCGTCTATTTCGCGATGGAGTTTTCAAAGCCGTTTTCATCGTATGGCTTCAAGAATTTCGGCAAGGTCGATTATCAGGGCTTTTGGCGAAAGTTTGACCAGACCAAGAATTTTCCGGAGGCTGCCGGTAAACAGATCCGAGCGTATTTCGATTTCAAGACGGCTGCGAATGAAAAGATAAAGATCAAATTTGCCATCTCTCCTGTCTCTACCAGAGGCGCGATGGCGAACCTAAAAGCAGAAATTCCCCATTGGGACTTCGAGCGTACAAGACGCGAGGCACAAGCCGCCTGGAATAAGGAACTTGGCAAGGTCGCCGTCACCACGCTAGACGATGGCGAGATGACCAATTTCTACACCGCTCTGTATCACGCACTTCTCACGCCCACGGTTTACATGGACACCGACGGTCAATACAAGGGCCTGGATCAAAACGTTCATAAAGCGAACGGTTTCACCAACCACACGACCTTTTCACTTTGGGACACATATCGCGCTCTGCATCCATTGCTTAACATCATCCAGCCGACGCGCAATCTCGAGATGATCCGGTCCATGCAGGCACATTACGATCAGAGCGTTCACAAGATGTTGCCGGTTTGGTCTCATTACGCTAACGAGAATTGGTGCATGATCGGTTATCACAGCGTTTCGGTTATCGCGGACGCGATCGTGACCGGGAACCTGACCGGGCCGGAAGCAATGAAAGCTCTCGAAGCCTCTGCACAAACAGCGCGGACAAATTATTACGACGGCCTTGAATACTACATGAAGCTTGGCTACGTGCCCGACGACAAGAATTCGTCGTCGGTTTCAAAGACGCTCGAGTATTCCTACGACGATTGGGCAATTGCGCAGGCCGCCAAAAAGCTGAATCGCAAGGACATTTACAATGAGTTCATCAAGCGGTCTGGGAATTGGCGAAATCATTACGATGCTTCAACCGGTTTTATGCGGGCCAAGCTGAGCGACGGCACGTTCAAGAAGGAGTTCGACCCACTTTCGACACACGGACAAGGTTATATCGAGGGTAACGCGTGGAACTATAGCCTCTACGTGCCCCACGATCCCGAGGCGATGATAAAGCTAATGGGCGGAAATCGGGCCTTTACGCAGCGACTCGACCAGTTGTTTACGATGCATCTTCCGGACGAATTTTTTGCGGAAACCGAAGACATCACCCGCGAAGGCATCATCGGCGGCTATGTCCACGGCAACGAACCGGCCCATCACGTCCCATATCTTTACGCATGGACGAGCGACGCCTGGAAAACTCAGGAACGCGTCCGCATGATCTTGAAGCATCAATATCGCCCGACGCCCGACGGCCTCGGCGGCAACGACGATTGCGGGCAGATGTCGGCTTGGTATTTGTTCTCGGCTCTCGGGTTTTATCCCGTCGCGCCGGCTTCCGGCCAATACATCATCGGAAGCCCGGTGGTAAAAACGGCAGTTATCACGCTGGAGAACGGAAAGACGCTTTCGATCGAGGCACGCAACCAGGGCGAAAAGAACGTCTATGTCCGCAGCGTAACGGTCAATGGAAAGCCGCTGAATCGTGATTTCCTGACATTTGCAGAGATAATGAACGGCGGAAAGATCGTGTTTGAGATGAGCGATAAGCACAGCTAGAAATATGGCGTTTGGATTCCCTTCAGCATTATATTCGACGGAGGTTGAACTGGGCGTTGATCGTAAAGCGACCCGCGAAGCGATACGTGCGACGCTGCTGTCAATCGGGTGGTTGTTTGAGAACCCACATCCGGATATATACGTTGCCAAGATACCCTTAAGTGGTTTGTCGTGGGGCGAGACATTGACCATTCGCTTCTTAGAAAACGGAACCTTAGAAGTCGAGAGCAGGTGTTCGAGGTTTCTGCAGCTATTCGACTGGGGGAAAAACAAAAAGAATGTAGAGATATTTCTTACCACGCTGACCGCAAAGACGGCGTGGATCGGAAAACTGAATTCTCTAGTCGAACGGCGTTTTGACACGAGCCAATCGACTCCGCTCGAAAGGGTTTTATCGGATATGAATGAAGAGCCCTAAACACGCTTGATGATCTCCGCAGAAACGACAAAACGATATGAGCAGTTATGAAGGTAAAATTTCGAGGCGTTCCTTTATCGTCGCAGGCGGAGTCAGTTTGGCGTTGTCCGGCGAACTTGCCGCACAGACCAAGGACATAAAACCTGACGAGAACTGCCCGTTCTGCAAGATAGTCGCCGGAAAACTATCGGCATTCAAGGTTTGGGAAGACAAACATTTCCTCGCATTTCTCGACCACAAGCCGATAATGCCCGGCCACACGCTCCTCATTCCGAAAGAGCATTATCCCTACCTTTTCGAAATGCCGGAGAAACGCTATTCGGGGATAATGTCCCGGACCCGCAAACTCTCTTTCCCGATCAGATCGGCAATGTCGTCGAAGCGTATCGGCGTCATTGTGGAAGGCTTTGGCGTGAATCATTGCCACGTTCATCTCGTTCCCATCAACGGCAGCAATGAGCTTACGCGTAAGGGCGCAACAGGAGTTTCTGACGAAGA
>CAYTDJ010000345.1:0-3622 GCA_964436265.1 uncultured Chloracidobacterium sp.
ATCTATTTTGTGCTTTCTGCGGCGCGAAACAGCCGATAGCACAACAAGGTGTCCATTCTGAGATCTATCATAAGGCGATGCCGCCGGCACGTCTCGTCATTGAGGGGACGTCAGAACTTTCCGCCCCGATCTACGCACTGCAAAAAGACGAGAACCTAATTGGCAGACGTGACCCAATGTCCAACATATTTCCAGAAGTGGATCTTTCGAAATTCGATCCTCAAACAAAGATCTCTCGTCGACATGCCAAGATCTGGCGGGACGGAACGTCCTTCATGTTGGAAGACTTAGGTTCTTCAAATGGAACTATCATCGAAGGAGCGGCCTCGAATGGACTCAGACTTGCCGCGCATCAGCCCTTCAGACTTTCTAGCGGAGACAGAATAAGGATCGGTGACACGAGGCTTCATTTCGTGATCGGTTAGCGTGTTGATATGGCTTCAAGTATGACCGGCGCCGATCTGAAAAAGGCTGACGTGAGTGAAGAGGTTGTGGTAGGATTCGATCCGGTTCTTCTAAGCGCACCTTTTTTCCTGCGATGTGGGGCCGCGTTGATAGATTATCTACTTGTCTTGATGGTCCCTGCTCTCGGCCTGTTGATCTCCCGCATACTTGGAAATGACGGATCGCATCTGATCCACAGTGATATCAACAACATCGCTTGGCTCGCTGCTTTCTTGGTCGGGTTGTGTAATTTTGTCCTTCTTCCGATCGTAAGCGGTCAGAGCATAGGGAAGATGATCACGGGATTGCGAATCGTTTCCACAACTGGAACCTCGATCGGGTTTGGTTCGCTGGTATTTCGGCAAACGATAGGCTACGTGCTCACTTTACTTACAGGCGGCTTGGGATTTGTTTTGTCCGTGTTCAGTTCAAAGGGGCGGTCCCTTCACGACTTGATCTCCGGTTCAATAGTTGTTTTCGGGGACTCTCGTAAACGTACTTAGTGGTTTATGGCTCAGATCATTTTCAAAAATGCGAGTGGAATTCCGGAACACGTCCAGCTTTCGAGACTGAGGACGACGATCGGCAGATCAGCTCGAAGCGACGTTTGTATCCCGGACGCATTTGCGTCTCGTCTCCATGCGGAGATCCGCCAAGAGGGCGATTCCTTCTGGCTGCAGGATCTGGGATCGGCAAATGGAACGCGCTATAACGGTGTCGTTGTTAAAATGCCGGTCCCGCTTTCGAGTGGAGGCGAGATACAGATCGGCGAGACCCGCATCGTTTTTGACGATGAGAGATCTAAGCTCTCGATGGGCTCTACCTTAATAACAGATTCCACCGAGGCACTGGACCCCTCTAAGACGATTGCCTTCAACCATCGAAAGTCTTCTACGACCGAATTTCTGAGCGGGCAGTTTTCAACCAGAACCGATCTGCTTCAATTGATCAGTAAGGTTGGTGTTGCTCTTCTCTCCGCACGAGGGCTTGACGAAACACTGGATCAAGTTGCGAGTTTGGTGTTTGAATCGGTTCCGGCCGAGCGTGTCATAATCATGTTGAGAGAGGATGATGCCACTGATAACATGCAGATAAAGGTGGCCAGGACACGTGGGAAGTTGGAGCCGATAGACGAGGTTCGTATAAGCAGGACCGTGATGGAAGAGGTTCTTAAGAACGGTCAATCAGTGTTAACTGCTGACGCGCAGCACGATCCAAAATATTTCAGCCAAACGATGGCGCTGCAAGGTATCCGGTCCGTTTTAGCGGTTCCACTGAGCGTCGATGAAAGAACGATCTTCGGCTTGGTCTATGCTGATTCTCCAACGTACGAGGCAACTTTTACCGAGGAACATCTAAATATCCTCACGACTCTCGCTTCAGTAGCGTCGATCCGGGTTGAAAATGCGTCTTTGATGGACGCTCGGCTTGAACGGGAACGAATGGAACGGGAACTTGAGCTCGCAACCGAGATTCAGCAACGCTTTCAGCCTTCTGCCCCGCCGATAGTCGACGGTTACCAATTTCAAGGTATTTCATTCTCTTGTTACGAGATCGGCGGAGATTATTACGACTTCGTCCCGCGGCATGATGGCAAGATGCTGATCGCTCTCGGAGACGTTTCCGGAAAAGGGACTGCCGCGGCCTTGTTGATGTCGAGCTTACATGCCGCTATACATGCTCAGGTATCTGCTAAGACCGAATTAGGTCTGGCGATCTCATCGGTCAACCATTATCTTGCGGAGAATACGCCCGCAAATCGGTTTGTGACGCTTTTTGCAACTGAATTGAATCCTGAAACCGGACATCTTCGATACATAAACGCTGGGCATAATCCGCCATTGATCGGTCGGGCCGATGGCACCGTTCTCCAACTTTCTTCGGGCGGCTTTCCGCTTGGCATAATTTCCGGTGCAGAATTCGAGATCGGAGAGATCACATTGGAATCAGGGGATGTTTTGGTGATCTACTCGGACGGAGTATCGGAGGCAAATAACCTTGCTGGTGAAGAATTCGGAATGGATCGGCTAATTAACGTTGTGAAGAGCAACTTAAAGGCGTCAGCATCGGGCTTGAGGGATAAGGTCGAGTCAGCGTTATCTTCGTTCACTCAGACGGCGCCTGCGAATGACGATATTACGCTCGTAATCGTCAAAAGGATTTAATCACCGGCTACCTGCGAATACAACCACGCTTTAGCAAGTTTCCAGTGTCGATTTATTGTCGGCACACTCACTTCCATGACCTCGGCAGTCTCTTCTATCGATAGGCCGCCAAAATAACGCAACTCTACGATCCGGGCCTTGTCGGGATCGAGTTTCGCCAGTTCCTCTAATGCCTCGTCCAATGCAAGGAGCTCGGCTGATTTGTCATTCGAGACGATCAGTATCTCTTCCTCGATAGGAAGTTTCTCTATCTCGCCCCCGCGCTTGTTAGCTTGGTGCTTACGAGCGTGGTCCATAAGGATACGGCGCATCACTTGTGCCGCAATTCCGAAAAAATGTGCACGGTTCTGCCATTTGACGCGATTCTGATCGATCAGCTTCATGTACGCTTCATGAACGAGCGCAGTAGGCTGAAGGGTGTGATTCGAACGCTCTTTCCGGAGGTAGCTGCTGGCCAGCCTGCGCAGTTCGTCGTAAATGTGCGGGAGTATTTGATTAACGACCTCTCTATTACCATCAGTCAATTCGATAAGCATTTGTGTGATGGAATCGGGTTGGTTAGCGCTCATATTCTCCTGCAAATCGCTGAGTCTGCTGCGATTATATGGAAACTCACATCCGCTGGCAAACTGCAGAACAGCTGCTGATACGTTTGGTCCGAGGCTCTCGCGTATGAGAGTGACGGCGGGGGAATCCCGATCAAAATCCATATTCGGAGTTCAATAATGACGACTAGATTCTATTACATTGCGATCATCCTATTAACAGCGGCTTGTTCCATCAACGTCTTCGCCGACGTCAAGATCAAAAGTAAACAAACCATGAGCGGACAGTCCTATGAAAATACTACTTATATAAAGGGCAAGCGCCAACGGACGGAAACGATGAACGGTATGATGGTCACACTTACCCAATGCGATCTTCGCCGCGGCATTCAGATAAATCCGAACACAAAGACCTATATGGTCAATGCTTTCAACACTACAGTTGAAACCGTAACGAAAAATGCGGGC
>CAYTDJ010000346.1:0-3616 GCA_964436265.1 uncultured Chloracidobacterium sp.
TGAGAGGTTCGTTCGATATGACAACGTTATAGGTTGGCCGCGAATCGACAAGTATCTTACCGTTGCGGTCAAAGATAGCCCCGCGTGGTGCCGGGATCGGGATGAACCTTACTCGTTGATTTTCCGCCCGCCCTGACCAGTATTCGCCCTGAACAATTTGAAGGTAATAGAGCCGCACACCGAGGATCGTCAACAGCACGAATGCAACGACCTGGATCGTGATTATCCGCAGCGGGACGTTTTGTGTGTACTCATTCAGCTTCTTCATAATACGAAAGCCGGCAACTTCATTTGCTCAGTCGAATGGGGTTTCTTCGGCGAGACTGCCGCCGCTGGGGGAACATCTCTCGCCGCCGGCTGTTCCGAACGCGTTCAGAGAGGAAATAATCCAATATCAGATAAATGAACGTTCCAGCGATCGTCGTTCCTATTATCGAGTACGATACCGTCGCAACGATGTTTCCCGCCGGCTCTTGTCCGAGCAGGCGGTGAAGCCCAAAATATACGAGATCGTCCAATAAGCAAGCTCCGGCTATGACGGGTATGCGAAGCAAAAGGTTGTCCATATAGACACGCCTTGCGAGCTCGGAAACTGCATATGCGATAAGGGTTTTCGAGAATCCGTTCGCACCAAGAAGCCCGCCGCTGAGTGCATCCACAGCTATGCCGGAAAAGGCGCCGAATAGGATCGCCTTGACCGCATCGCGCTGGAGAGCGGCATAAACGACGATGATCAGCGGGAAATCAACGTAAGCCATCGGTTCGGCGACGTTTCGCATCGTCCATTGCAGCAGGACGGCGATAATGAGCGCGATCGTGATCTTTAGTTGATTCATCTAAACTTGGTTACTTGCCTTTTTGAGGTTTTGCGATCTGTTGTTCAAATTCAGCCTTCGCGCCGGGTTCGTACAGCAGCACACCGACCTCCTGCATCGTGTCGATCCCGGCGCTCGGCCTTATGACGATCTTGTGCGGCGTAGTTGCCGAACCTGATTCGATCTGGATTATCTCGCCTACCTTCAACCCCGCAGGATAAATACCGTCCTGCCCCGTGGTATAAACGATCTGGCCGACCTGTACCTCGACGCTGCCAGACACGTATCGCATTTCCAATACATCTCGCTTACTCGAACCGACGACGACACCAAGAGCATTTGACCCGCTTATCTCACCTATGACGGCCCCGACGCCCGATTTGTCGCGCGTGATCAGATCCACCTGGGATGTCAGAGGGCCGACCGCGGTCACGCGACCAAGCAAACCGCCGTTTGTGACGACCGGCATGTTCAATTTCACGCCGTCCAGGCTTCCTCGGTTTATGATCGACGAATCAAAGAAAACGGAAGGGTCTCGGCCGATAATACGTGCGGTGAGCACCTTATACTTGCTCTTCTCTTTTAATTCCAACAGTTGAGCAAGTCGGGCGTTTTCGGCGGAAAGATCCTCTTTTGCCTTGAGCTCAACCTCCAATTCCTGGATCCGCTGCTTAAGCGCGCTGTTCTCGTCTTGAGCTGACCGCAGGCTGGCGATCGAACCGAAATAACCAGATACCGCGGAAGTGACAGTGGTAACGGGTGACTGTACGAAATCGGCAGCGGTCTGAGTCCAGACACGTATGACGCGCTGCCCGCCTACCGAGCGCGCGTCAAACGCCATCAAGACAAAATTTCCGAGACAGAGAATGACCGCAAGCCAAGGCGTCAATCTCCATACATCTTGTTGACTTCGCTCAACCATTCCACACTTGGATAGTGAACGACGGCGGGCGAAATGTTAATGTGGAAATCCACAGTACCTGACTTCGTTCACCGTCATTACCACCCAAAACCTAGTTCCCTGTCATAAGTGAATTGTCCCACTTAACACGCTTGAGGAGTTCGATGTCGGACAGCATCTTCCCGGTGCCGAGAACGACCGATGAGAGCGGGTCATCCGCGATCACTACCGGCAATCCGGTCTCGATAGTCAAACGTTTATCGAGATTCTTAAGTAGAGCACCGCCGCCGGTAAGTACGATGCCGCGCTCGACAATGTCTGCAGACAGTTCTGGAGGGGTTCGTTCAAGGGCGACACGAACCGCGTTTATGATCGTAGAGATGGCGTCAGACAGCGCTTCGCGGATCTCTTCGTCGGTCATCGTGATGGTCTTGGGAATGCCCTCGATCAGGTTGCGGCCGCGAACTTCCATCGAGAGCGGCTCGTCAAGAGGAAAGGCGCTTCCGAGCGCGATCTTGATCGCCTCAGACGTTCGTTCACCGATAAGAAGATTGTATTTTCGTTTAATGTACTGCGTGATGGCTTCGTCCATCTCGTTGCCTGCGACACGCACGGCACGCGAGTAAACGATTCCCGAAAGCGATATCACGGCAATATCGGTAGTTCCACCGCCGATGTCAACGACCATGTTGCCGTGCGGTTCCGTTATTGGAAGGCCGGCACCTATTGCGGCGGCCATTGCTTCTTCGACGAGGTAAACTTCAGAGGCCTTGGCTCTGTATGCCGAGTCTTCGACCGCTCGCCGCTCTACTTGAGTGATCTCCGACGGAATGCCAATGACAACGCGGGGACGGACCCACGATTTACCGTTGTGTGCCTTGCGGATAAAATGCTGAAGCATCTTTTCCGTAACCTCAAAGTTGGCAATAACGCCGTCCTTCATTGGCCTTATCGCGACGATATTGCCCGGCGTGCGGCCCAGCATCTCTTTAGCGTCGCGGCCGACGGCTTCGACTTGATTGGTGACCTTGTTAATGGCCACGATGGAAGGCTCGCTGACGACGATGCCGCGGCCTTTTGCATATACAAGCGTGTTGGCGGTGCCGAGGTCGATCGCGAGATCGCTGGAAAAAAGACTAAATAATGATTTTAATGCCATTTGTTCTAAAAACCCGAGTTAATTACCCTGTCATTTTAAGCTATAGGAATGTTCCGGCGCCGTCCAAAACACCGAAAAAGGAATGATCTAAGATGTGACCGAACTTCCAAACGCCTAACCTGCTAGCATACACTCTTTCAAAGCGATATTTCCACTGTTCTGCGGTGTTTTTTGACTATTTTGTACAAATCAGGCAGGCGGACTGCTCGGACCATTCGAAACCGATAGAAAAAGGCGGCCAATAAGTGCCGCCCATCCTATGAAAGATCTCTTGTTGTGAGTAGGTTAGGGTGAAGCCGTCAAATAAAGATCTGTTATCGTGTCGCCAACATTGACCAGTTGACTTTCGAAACGCAGATTCTTAGCCAAAACCGAAACAACGTATGATTCACCAGCCCGGACATCCTCAAACCGGAAAAAGCCAAATGAGTTCGTCGTCGAACTTCGTGTGTTTCCGTTCGGGTCGACCAAGGTGACCCGTGCGTTCTTGATGCCGCGGCCCTCCGCCGAGACCACCCGACCGGCAACAATAACCGAAGATGCCGTAGTAACACAGCCTCCGTTACCTGTACTGCAGATCGTCGGCGGGATCGAAGCACTAAGCATCAGCCCGGGCGAAAGGCTCGCAGTGTTTGCTGAGAATTGAGTAAATGTCGTCCCGGAAGTGGCCGCTTGAACCCCAACGGTCGCCGATGCGCCTGAGGAATTCACACCGGCACCGGTGAGGGCGTAAACAAATTC
>CAYTDJ010000347.1:0-3599 GCA_964436265.1 uncultured Chloracidobacterium sp.
TGCGGGTTTCGTTGACGTTCCCGGTCATGAGCGGTTTGTAAAGAATATGCTTGCGGGCGCCAGCGGCATTGACCTCGTATTGCTTGTCATAGCTGCGGACGAAGGTGTGATGCCGCAAACTCGCGAACATTTCGACATCTGTCGCCTGCTCGATATCAGAAACGGGATTGTTGTCATTACTAAGAGCGATCTTGTTGACGCCGAAACCCTTGATCTCGTTGAATTAGAGGCTCTCGAACTCGTAAAGGGCTCTTTTCTTGAGGGCGCACCCGTTATTTCGATCAGCTCAAAGTCAGGCGAAGGAATCGGTGACCTGAAGAACGCGATCATGTCATCGGCCCGCAAAGTTTTGGAGCGGAGCACAGATACAGCAGCGTTTTTGCCGATCGACAGGAGTTTTACGGTAAAAGGATTCGGAACGGTCGTGACCGGAACTCTCGCTTCCGGCGAACTTAGGGTAGGGACTGAAATTGAACTGCTGCCTTCGGGCAAGACCGTTAGGATCAGAGGGCTTCAGACGCATGGTGCCGCAGTCAGTGAGGTTCGTTCGGGTCGCCGAGTTGCGGTAAATCTTGGCGGCATTGACCATAGTGAGGTCGTGAGGGGCGAAGTGCTGGCCGAGCCTGACGTTTTTGGTGCGTCGCAGATGATCAATGCCTGCGTCGACCTCCTTGAAAGTTCAAAACGGCCCTTGCGTTCCCGCCAGCGCGTTCGCTTTCATATCGGAACGTCTGAAGTATTGGCGCGTATCCGTGTTTTGAACGAAGTTGACGAGATCGAACCGGGCAATCGCGACTTCGTCCAACTTAGGCTCGAATCACCCATTGCGGCACGATTTGGCGACCGTTTCGTAATTCGCACTTATTCGCCGCAGATCACTATCGGCGGCGGCCGTGTGCTCGACCCGGTCGCGGAAAAGGTCCGAAAGAAAGAGCTGTGCCGAGTTCGGGTAATGCTGACAAAGCTAAACGGGTCGGCAGTTTCAAAGGAAGAGATCGTCCGGATATTGGTCGATGCCGCGGGCCGGCAAGGAACTAAGATCCGAGATCTGAATGCAAAGACCGGCTGGCGAAAGAGTGTTTTGGATGTTGCCATCGATTCAGCGGTACGGAAAGGATCGATCATTCGAGCAAATGAGACCTGTATTTCTGCGATGGCCTTCGATCAGTTGAAGTCGAAGCTTTTGGATAGGATCGCCGGCTATCACAAGCAGGAACCCTTATCGAAGGGTATTGCCAGAGAAGGTTTACGCGAGAATGGCATTGCCGTTGCTGTTTTCGAAGCTGCGATCAACTCTTTAGTGTCAGAGAATAAGATATTGCTCTCGGGCGACACCGTTTCGCTCGCCGCGAGAAAGGCCGAGTTGACCCCCGAGGAACAGATCGTCAGCGGCCGCATCACCGAAACCCTCACCAAGGCGGGCGTCCAGGTGCCGCGTCTTGAAGAGGTGATCGCTGGATCGATCAGCGGCACCAGGATAACCGACGTTCAGGCGCGTAAACTTTTAAGACTGCACTATGAATCGGGGACGGTGGTCAAAGTTTCGGATGAGTTTGCGTTTTCCAGAACCGCGATCGACGATATTGTTGCGAAACTTCGCGATCACGCAGCAAAAGGCGAACGAACGATAGACGTTCCCAAGTTCAAGGACCTTGCCGGAGTATCGCGAAAGTATGCTATACCTCTCTTGGAGTATTTCGATCGAGAAAAGATAACCGTTCGTACCGGCGATGTGCGGATCATACGATAAATGCGCAGATTCCTGACCGCAAAATGGCATGACCTGATAATGGCGAACTACGAGGTCGACCCCGTGTTGCTCGCCGATCGAGTCCCGGCGGGAACACAGATAGACCTGCACGAAGGGAAGTGTTTTGCCAGCCTTGTCGGATTCATGTTTCTAGACACCCGCGTGATGGATTTTCTCGTGCCGTTTCACGTGAACTTCGAAGAGGTAAATCTTCGTTTCTACGTTCGACGCGAATTGGAAAACGAGGTTCGCCGAGGTGTCGTTTTCGTAAAAGAGATCGTACCGCGTGCGGCCATCGCCGCCGTTGCACGCTCGATATACGGCGAACCCTATGAACGCTGGAAGATGTCGCACTTTCGCGACGATGAACATGTGCGATATTCTTGGCAAAAAGGCTCGTGTGAAAACACGATCAGCGTGAAACGCGGCGAGAGCCTCGGCGTGCCGGCAGAAAATTCTCAAGGTGAATTCATCATCGAACACTATTGGGGATACACAAAGCGAAAGGGTGGCCGTACCGACGAGTACAAAGTCGAGCATCCGAAATGGGAGCTGTTTTCGGCGGGCGAACCGCATATCGACGTCGATTTCGGCGCGACATATGGCTCGGAATTCGCATTCCTGAACGCTGAAGCACCTTATTCGGTTCTGCTTGCTAAGGGCTCTGACATCGCCGTTTATAAAGGTGAGAAAATTGTATGATCATCGGCATAGTCGCCATCGCAAATAATCTCGCCATTGGGAAAGAGGGAAAGCTTCCGTGGCATTATTCAGCTGACCTTAAACATTTCAAACAAACGACAACCGGAAATGCGGTCGTGATGGGGTCGAACACTTGGCGGTCGATCGGTAAGCCTCTACCGGGTAGGCTGAACATCGTTCTCAGTCGACGCGCGCAATTGGATTCGGCCGACGACCTACTGTTTCTTCGCAGCGAGAACGAAGCCGTCGATCTGGCGAAATTCCTAAATTGCGATCTATATGTCATTGGCGGAGCGAAGATCTATGCTGCATTTGCGCCGTTCATTGATTCCTGGATCGTTACCGAGATCCCCGAAACCATCGAGAATGCCGATGTCTTTATGCCCGCGGATTATCTGGATGGGTTTCGGCTCGCGGATGTTCAAGAGCTTGATGGCGGGCTCGGGGTCAAACGGTACGATCGGGCCTAAAGTTGGTTAGCACACGCGACATTTCGTATTAGAATGTCCAACAACAGCGAAAATGGAGGACTAGATTATGCTTGGCGGTAAACCTTGGGACGAATGGATCGAAGAGTATTCCCACGGGCACGAGCACCCGATCAACCGGCTGACGCACAGTTTCGGTATTCCGATGATCGCTCTGTCTATCCTGCTTGTCCCCGTTTGCTTCTTTGTTACAAACCTTTGGATGGTCTCGCTCGGACTATTCATCGTCGGTTGGATACTCCAGTTCATCGGGCATTATTTCGAGGGCAAGCCACCGGAATTCTTCAAAGATTGGCGCTTCCTCTTCGTCGGCCTCCGCTGGTGGTTCAAGAAGGTGGTTGGTTTGAAATAAATTTCAGACCACGAGATGTTAACAAGAGCTGACGGCTCACCGCTGTCGGCTTTTTTTATTTGGAAATTACGTCCAAATTCGTCATTCTTACGAACGGTTTTGCACACGCTCGAAACAATTGGCAAAATGAATCTTACCGGCCGGAGTGAATACGCTTTAACAATTTGAACATTGCAGGTATTTACCGAAAATAGCTGCGAAATTGCGGGCGTTGCGCCCTCAGATCCAGACACTATTCTAAAGTAAGAGACACGATCCTAAATGGCTACCGCAACCAAACAAGTAAAAAAGACCGATATCGACACGC
>CAYTDJ010000348.1:0-3564 GCA_964436265.1 uncultured Chloracidobacterium sp.
GTTTACAGAACAAGTCACCCTGAGGTCGCTCACGTCGAGTTCGGTCTCGATCCATGGACCGATCGGGCAAAATGTGTCAAACGACTTGCCGCGGGTAAACTGGACGTCTTTTCGCTGAATGTCGCGTGCCGTTACGTCGTTCAGGCAGGAATAACCATGAACATATTGGAATGGATTCTCGTCATCACCGATGTCCTTACAGTCGCGTCCGATAATGATCGCAAGCTCACCCTCATGCTCGACCTGCTGCGACTGAGGCGGGATGACGATCGGTTCATTATCGCGGATCAAAGCAGACGGAGCTTTCAGGAAGAGAAGCGGCTCCTTGGGAACTTCGTTGCCGAGTTCAGCGGCATGTTCCGCATAGTTTCTGCCGACGCAAATTATCTTCGACGGCGAAAAATCAGCAGGGATGTCGATCTTCATTTTGAACTTAGTTCAGGCTTGCCCGAATAGGTTTCAATGTAAGTCGTTGGATACAAAATGTCGAGTGCGGTTAGCCTTAAATACTCAATATCGTGGATATTCCTGAACTAGCACTCAAAATATAAGAGTGCTTGTTGCGGCAAAAAAAGTATTGACATTCAGAACCCTTTGGGACTATTATTTTCCTACTGAACGCGTTTTAGTAAACAAGGGGAACTAAAGAGTTTTCCGGCTCGCGGGCCGCTCGCAAGTGAAATCCGGCGTGGAAATTAGCTTCGAGGATTACGGATCGTGGGAACACTCCTGAGAGTCTTGTCGGCGCGATGCTCTTGACTCGAGACTGAGTTGAACGAATAAAGATGATAAGGTCCGTTGCCTGCCCGCAGCGGGCCTTTTCTTTATTTATGACGTAGTTGTTAGAAGGATTTGCGTATCAAGGTATGGTTTCATTCACAACATCGCTTGGTGCGCTTACGTTCTTGAATTTGTCGGTCGCGGTCACGTAGTAAAAATAAGTCTTGCCTGATTCAACCTTATTGTCCTGGAAAGTATTTGTTGTCAATAGTTCAGGGGTCAATAGTTCCCATCTTTCTTTAACAAGATCGGGGTCGGTTGAACGATATATCCGATATCCGATAACGTCCGGTTCCGGGTTCGCAGGGAAGAATATGGAGATCTCAGTCGGAGTTGCAGCGATCGTCACTGCCGCAGGTGCCGACGGTGGAAATGTGTCGATCGGCTTGATCTTGTAAATATTGGATTCCGAGCTCTCCGTCGGCTGGGCATCGGTCCCTAGCGAGACCGTCCGAACAAAATAAAAATACTCCTTTTCAAACTCAAAGAACGAGTCGTCATATCGGCTTTCATTGATTGGCGTCTTGTTCAGCAATTTTGCAGGTACTTTCTCAGAGTCTGACCGATAAATGTTGTAACCGATAATGTTAGCGGGACCCGATCCGTCGATGTTTGTTGTGGGAGGTTGCCAGACGAGCTTCACGGCCTCTTGTGTAAGTTCTGACGAAAGGGAAGTCGGGGCGTTTGCGACCCGTGCTGCCGGTTCAAGGAGGAAAAAATTAGAAAACGCCGCCTTCTGTCCGGACGCGTTCACGAATCGGACCGCATAACGCAATCTCGCAGGCTGACCGGCAAACTGAAGGGAATCGGTAAATTGCAGTGTTTTTGCGCCGAAATCTGCATCCGTGATCGGCATCGTCGCGATGATCAGGCTTCTGCTCGCAAATTCCTCTTCCGAAAGATTTTGGGGAGCTGTAAGCGGCTCGGTCAAACGGTAAATATCCGCCCTTTTGATATTCAGAACACTGCCCTCAGGTGCATTCCGGTTAGGCATCTTCCACGATAAGATCACCTGATTTCCACGTTGAAAACCGGTGATCGTTGCTCGCTGCAAGACCCGCTCTTCCGGAGGTAGCGGCGGTTTCCGTTTTCCACAGCTTAACGACGTAAGCAGTACAAGTGCTAAAACCGCTAATGGTGCTTTAGAAGCAGACTGCTTAACCGAAGAGCTTAAGGGCATAGGGCGTGTGAAGTGCTTATTATTCTTTTCTGTTAAGTGCTTAAAGTATGTATTGTCTGAGATCACGATTCTCAATTAAACCGTCAAGCCTGGAGCTAACATAATGAGCATCGATTACCTGGTGCTTAACTTCGAGTTCACTACCTAAGAAACTTATTTCCTCTAAGAGCTTTTCCAGTAATGTATGAAGCCGTCGGGCACCGATATTCTCGGTTTGAAGGTTGATCTCGGCCGTCATCTCAGCGATCTTCGAGACCGCTTCGTCCGTGAATTCCAGCTCGATTCCCTCTGTGCTTAAGAGTGCCTGATACTGTTTGATAAGTGAATTCTTTGGTTGAACCAAGATCCGTTTAAGATCTTCAACAGTTAACGACTCGAGTTCTACGCGGATGGGAAACCGTCCTTGAAGTTCCGGTATTAGGTCCGAGGGCTTTGATACGTGGAACGCTCCTGCTGCGACAAACAAGATGTGCTCGGTGCTGACCATGCCGTACCTAGTATTGACGTTGGTTCCCTCAACGATGGGCAACAGATCGCGCTGAACCCCTTCACGCGAAACGTCTGGATTCCCTGTTGATTCTCGGCCGGCGATCTTGTCGATCTCGTCCAGAAACACAATGCCCGAATCCTGGACTTTTCTGATGGCGTTTCGCGTTATCTGTTCCATATCCACAAGCCGTTCCTGCTCGTCGCGGATCATATAAGGCTTTGCGTCGCCGATCTTCATTTTGCGTCGGACGGTTTTTGCCGGGAAAAGATTGCCGAACATGTCTTTCAGGTTCACACCCATCTCTTCCATTCCCTGGCCGCCTATGAAATCGATCGTCGCGTTCCCGCGGTCCTGCGTATCGATCTCTATAAGGCGTTCATCCAGCTCGCCTTTGCGAAGTTGTTCGCGCAGTTTTTCCCGTGTCCGATTGGCAGGCGGCTCGGATGCATCAATCTCGCTTTCGTAATTGAATGATGTTGGCGGCAGCAGGATATCGAGGATGTTCTCTTCGGCGTTCTGTTCGGCCTGTACCCTGACTTCCTCAAAAGCCGATTGTCGAGCCATATCCACCGCCACATCCGTTAGTTCACGGATCATGCTCTCTACATCCCGCCCAACGTAGCCGACTTCGGTAAATTTGGATGCCTCGATCTTGATGAAGGGCGAATCGGCGACGCGTGCCAATCGCCTAGCGATCTCGGTCTTACCTACGCCGGTCGCGCCGATCATGAGGATGTTCTTCGGCAGGACATCCTGAGCGATCTCGGCCGGTAATTTCTGGCGGCGAATGCGATTGCGAAGCGCGACTGCCACGGCACGCTTTGCTGCCGACTGGCCTACGACGTACTTGTCGAGTTCCTCGACTATTTGCCGTGGAGTAAGCTCATCGAGCTTAGGTTTTGCTGTCGCGGTCTCGCCGCCAAGATATATCGCCATCTTAATACATCGCAGACGCCCTCGTCCGCAGTTTGAACTCGTTGGTGACCAACCACCTCACGCCCGGCATTCCCGCCTTCTTTACAGTTCCTCGATCACGATCTCGCCGTTAGTGTAAATACAGATCTCTCCGGCGATGCGCAGGGCATCTTCGGCTATCTCGCGAGCGGAAAGCTCC
>CAYTDJ010000349.1:0-3561 GCA_964436265.1 uncultured Chloracidobacterium sp.
CGGTCGAAGCCCGGACGATCGAAAAACGATATCTCGAAGCTTGGAAATATGCCGATATCAAATTGACATTAGAAGACCTTTGATCCACTAGACGCGTTTTACTGACGCTGGATCGATCGAAGTTGGACTACAATAGCTTGCGCCTTTTTCGAAATTGCTGCGGTTAATAAGATGCTATGACTCAACCAGAAACAAAGACGTCGCTGAAGAGTGCTGTTGAAAAGCACAAGGAATTTCTATTTCCCGCGGTCGCAAATTACTACAAGGAACCGGTCGCTCTTGTTAAAGGTGATGGTGAGAAGGTTTGGGACGATCAGGGCCGCGAATATCTCGATTGCTTCGGCGGAGTTCTTACGGTCAGTATCGGCCACGCGAATCCGCGCGTGAATGCAGCATGGAAGGAGCAGGTCGATAAGATCGCACATACTTCGACACTGTATGCAAACGGACCTCAGGGCGATCTTGCGGAAAAGCTGGCCGAGATATCGCCGGGCAGGCTAAAGAGATCATTCTTTACCAACAGCGGCACCGAAGCCGACGATACGGCGATCCTTGCCGCCAAGCTTGCGACGGGGAACAACGAGGTCATCGCACTGCGCCATTCGTACGCCGGTCGTTCGGCGACGGCGTTATCAACTATTGGCCACCACACCTGGAAGCCGATCGCGTCACAGGTCGCAGGCGTTGTGCACGCCGTCGCTCCTTACTGTTATCGCTGCCCGTTCAAACTCGAATATCCCTCGTGCGGCGTAGCTTGCGCCGACGACGTTGAGGAACTTATTAAGACGACTACGACGGGCAAGGTCGCGGGGATGATCGCCGAGACGATACTTGGCGTGGGCGGATTTATTATTCCGCCAAAGGAGTATTTTCCGCGTGTTGCCGAGATCGTTCGCCGTCACGGCGGGTTGTTCATTTCGGACGAGGTTCAGGCCGCTTGGGGCCGCACGGGCGACAAGTGGTTCGGCATTGAGCATTGGGGCGTCGAACCGGACATCATCACATCCGCAAAAGGAATGGGTAACGGCGTCCCGATCGGTTGGACGATCGCGACGCCCGAGGTCGCTGACGCATTCCCGGGGCTGACCTTCTCGACATTCGGCGGCAACCCGGTCTCTTCGGCTGTCGGCCTCGCAGTCATCAAAGTGATCGAGGAAGACGATCTGCGGACCAACGCTCGCGTGGTCGGTGATTATTTCAAACAGCGGCTTCTCGAACTTCAGGAGAAACATGCAGTGATCGGCGACGTCCGCGGGATGGGATTGATGCTCGGGATCGAACTCGTCAAAGACCGCAAGACGAAGGAACCGAATCCCGAAGCCGTTTTGAAGGTTTTCGAAGAAACGAAGAGACAGGGTGTTCTGATCGGAAAAGGCGGATTGTACGGAAACGTCATCCGGACCGGATTGATGTTGAATACGACAACTGAGTCGGTTGATCGTTTGGTCGAGGCTCTAGATGCGGGATTCGCGCTTTGTTAGCCGCCTTAAATTGGCGGTAGGAAAAGCCCAGGACGATCATCTGCGAGATCAGCGGTCCTTTGGCGATCGTTCCTGTTGGGCACAAACCTCAGCCGTGTTCTGGCAGGGAACGGCTCTCTCGATAAAAAGATCGACAAAAAACGCAGCTGACAGATATGCCAGATAGCCTATGAGAAAACAGGCGATGCAAACCGCGATCGCGAGTGCAGAGGTTCCTTTCATTTTTAGCGTTCTCCCGTAAGTAAGCAGTTATCGTATGATCGCTTTTGATTATGAGTTGGAAAACGCCTTTCCAGCGAAATTATGCCGAAACGATATCACAGGTATCAGAAAAATTCAAAATTTTGAATTTTGTTCGCCGATTTGAATAGTGCAGCTACGCGTTGATCGACAAATAAGTCTTGAAAGCACAACCAGCGTATCAGAATTTAGCCCGACACGATCGAATATGAAGACACGATTTTTGTTTTCCATCACGGCCGCGTTGTTCGTAGCCTCAAACACAATTCTTGCCCAGTATCCCGACAGGGCAAAAGTCATCGCCGGAGCCGAACGTGCATTCGAAAAAGCATCGAAGACGAATGCGATGCCCGCGCCGGGTTGCGCCGTTGGTGTTTCGCTCAACGGCGAGAGCGTTTTTGAGAAAGCGTTCGGACTTGCGGAAATGGAGCACAATATTCCGAATACGCCCCAGACAATATTTGAGTCGGGTTCGGTCGCAAAACAGTTTACCGCCGCAGCTTTGGTGCTGCTCCAACAAGAAGGAAAGCTGAACCTTGATGATGAGGTTCGCAAGTATATCCCGGAATTGCCCGACTACGGCTCACCGCTTACGATCAGGCATTTGCTGAATCACACGGCGGGACTGCGCGATTGGGGGTCGGTAATGGCTCTCACCGGAGCAGGCCGCGGCGACCGCGTGATCTCACAGGCACTGGCCGTCGATGTCATCCTTCGCCAAAAGTATGTCGATTTCAAACCAGGTTCAGAATATTCCTACTCGAACAGCGGTTATCAGCTCGCTGCCGAGATCGTCGAACGGGTCTCCAAGCAAAAATTTCCGGCGTTCGTTGCGGAACGGATCTTCAAGCCGCTTGGTATGACGAACAGCTCGACGCGGGACAATTATCAGCGGATCGTAGCGGGCCGTGCTCAGGCATATTCCCGTCAGGGGGCCAACGCGCCCTGGGAACTGAACATGCCGTTTATGAACGTTTACGGCAACGGCGGAATGCTTACTACGGTCGGCGACTGGCTCAAATGGAACGCGATGCTTGACGCTCGTACCTGGAATCCGGCGCTTGTCGACGCTCTTGAAACACAAGGAGTGCTGAACGACGGTCACAAGATCCAGTATGCGTTAGGTTTGACTGTCGGTAATTACAAAGGCCTGCGGGACGTTTCCCATGGCGGCTCGACCGCCGGATATCAGACGTTCTTGGCGCGCTATCCGGACCAAAAGTTATCGGTCGCTGTTCTGTGCAACGGCACTAGCCCAAGCGCCGCCGGCCTCGCTGCAAGTGTTACGGATGAGATACTTGGTCCTTTTCCTGAAGGCCCAAAGCCGCCGGCAGGCATTTCTGTACCTGAGGAACAACTTAAAAAATTCGTCGGAATATGGCGAAACGATAAGACCCATTTTCCGGCGCGTTTTACCTTTGAAGGTGGAAACTTGCGTTTTGCGGGACAGCCTGTAAGGCCTTTGTCGGATGGCTCCTTTCTGATCCTAGGCGACACCGTCCGGTTCAGTTACGACAAAGAGGGGAAACCGGTCTCCGGGGAGGGCAGAGGGCCGTCCGGCGGGATCATGAGATTTGTCGCCGAACGCGAATGGACACCGACCGCGGCAGAACTAAACGAATTCGCCGGCGAGTGGTACAGCGACGAGGCGCAGGCGAAATTCACCTTTGCAGTCGACGGAACAAAAGCATCGATCGTACAGCGGCCTGTGTTGGATCTTTCCCTGCAGCCACTCTACAAGGATCACTTCATTGGACAGGGCTATGTGATCTGGGTAACCCGCGACCGCAAAGGAAAGGTCGACCAACTTCACGTGGGCACCGGCCGAATGCGCGATATG
>CAYTDJ010000350.1:0-3560 GCA_964436265.1 uncultured Chloracidobacterium sp.
CGGGAGATGTATCGGCGTTCTAAGGTCACGCGGAGGCTGGGATCGCCTCATTCCAGTTAGGATCACCGTCAGGTGAATCGAATCTTAAATAGACTGAGCCTGAATCCATGAATTTATGGGGTTTCAATGAGTCCTAGTGTCCAATTCTGATGCTTATTGCAAAAATGGTCAGGTTTCTTTCATAGAAATTCTGACGTCGAAGAAATATATCTTGGGAGCCTTATTAGAAACGCTCCCAAGAAGCTCTGAAACGAACTTGAATATGTATTGCCGCGAATAGGCGCGAACCCTTTAGCCGGTCGAACGAGACGATCTTGCAGCACGCGGATCAAAGGCGGAGACACGGCCGGCAGGAAGTGTGACTTGTTCCGATTCCCAAAAGGATCGGTTTTTGCAACTTTTGTTTAATTGCAGCGTGATCAGATGCGAAGGCCGGTTATTTTGTCCGGATTGAAAAATTATTGCTAAAGTGTATGACTGTATGGCCCTGGACAAGACCCAGAATGGTGCGGACGGAGAGACCGAGACTGCGCCAGGGCGAGGTGTGTCCGACCATCAGTTGATCGCGGCGGCCAAGGCAGGTGACGAAGACGCGTTTGGCGAGATCATCGCAAGATACAAGAACCCGATAACGAACTTCCTTTTTCGGTTCTTGAACGATTACGAAGAAGCGGTCGACCTGGCTCAAGAGACGTTCGTTCGCGTCTATTTCGCGCTCGACCGTTATCACACGAAATTCGCTTTCTCGACATACATTTATCGAATAGCGGCTAATCTTGCGATAACGGAACTGCGAAAACGAAAGCGGCGTTCGATCCTTTCACTTACGGGTCTTTTTCAATCGGACGAGAACAGCGACGCAGAGTTTCAGCCACCGGACGTTCGGCCGTTGCCCGACACCGGCGTGGTCGATGCAGAACGCGACCGCGTAATAGCAAAAGCTATCGGGACATTGCCGCCAAAGTATCGAATGCCCCTCATACTTCGCGACGTAGAGGAACACAGTTATGACGAGGTGGCGCGGATTCTGGAATTGGGGTTGGGCACCACAAAATCGCGTATAAGCCGCGCACGGGGAATGTTGCGTGAACGGCTAAGCGGATATTTGGAGAACTAATGCAGAGGGAAGAAAACGATCTTGAAACGTCGAAAGACGGCGAAATAAGCGAACTGCTCGGTTCGATGGAAAGGGTTGAGGCGCCTGTTGGTTTTGAACGGAGGGTTTTGGATCGCATTGCGTCGGCGGACAAACCCGCTGGACTGGACCGAACGATGTTGCTGCTCGGCTTGAAATTTTCGGTTCCGGCGGTCGCTGTTGTCGTCCTCGGCGTTTTCCTTGTCTTTTTCAATGAGAAAACTCAGAACACCGCACAGCTTCCTGAAGTGATCGATACGTTTACCGAAAATACTGGCCAGATGCCGCAATCGTCAGCAAGTAATACGACGACGACCGTAAGCGGGACGTCACAGACTGAATTGGCCGCGGCCGAGAACCGAACAAACTCAAACGCGGAAAGGACCGGCGCCAATCGAAACGCGAACGGCAAACGGACGGGTGGCGGTTCAGAGGATATGGCGGTTAGTCCGTCGGGCGATCCGCTTTACCCGCCGGGGATAAATCCGAATATTCGATTGTCCCCTGAGACGGCCCCGACGCAAGGATCCATAGCTCCGTCATCGATTTTGGCGATACTTGGTATCAAGAGCGCTTGCTCGTCTGTTGGCTGCAGGGTAACCGGGGTGCAGGCGAACAGCATCGGGAGTCGAGCCGGCATAATGACAGGAGACTTGGTTGAGGCTATTGACGACCGGCCGATCGACTCAAATCACACCTTCTCGGGTTCTGTGAACGTGAGAATGTTGAGGATAAACCGGGACGGGAAGACGATCACCGTAGAACTAAAAATGAAGTGAGCTAAGGCGACTTTGGTTCGCCAACTTTCGCATCCTTTACCTCGGTCGCAAATTTTCGATAGTCGTAGGACCTTACTACCTGGTTCACATCGATACCTTTGACTAGTAAGACTCTGACGGACAGATTGATATCCGCAACCGACGGCAACCAGATCTCGTCGTTAACGCGTTCCTGTTCGAGAACGAACGACGCCCCTTTCTTTAGTTTTGCAAGGACACCGCCGCCGACTTTGTAGCTGTCGAACAGATAAGCTTCCAGGCGGGCGACCTGCTTGTCCTTTTCGTCGATCCACATCACGCCGGCGGTTTTGCCGAAAAACTTGAGCATGCTCTTTGCATTCTTGAAATCAAAAGTTGGGTTCGGTTCGAAGTCGAACACGATCACATCACGGCCACGAAACCGTTCGCGTCGCGGATTTAATAGGTTGGATGCGCGAAGCACTTCGGCGATCGACACCCGCGGGCCGTCGCGATCTGGCGGGCCGCTTGATTCGTTCTTTTCTTTCTTCGCTATGGTGCGTTCTATCTCTTCGACGCGTTTTGCAGCATCCTTGTCGGCGTCGCGCTGATCGCTTTCATTGAGGGGGTTCCCGTTCTTTTCGATAAGCCGACTGATGCGGTATCCCTTGTAAAACGAAAGTTGTACCGTTTCTGAACTCACCTCACGTAGAACGCCGTCCTTGCCAAGTTCGCGTTTTGTATTCTTCTGTATGAAAGAATAGGTATCAAGAAGGTTTTCGACCCTGTCTTCGTTTTCCTGAAGCTGCGCAAGTAGGGATCGGATATTAGGAAGAGGTTCGCCCGAAACGGAAGGGAAATCGAATCGGCTGCGAGCGATCTGTGTGTTCAGCTTGATATCTTCGATCTCGATATCATATCTTTCATCGCCGTACGTCATCGAGATCCGATAAGGATGGAGAGTTGAACCGACCTTTCGATAGTCGGAGTAGACGATCGTTCTTGAATTGTCACCTGATGGGATCTCGTCTCGTGATAGCAAGCCTGTCGCCGAATCGAAATAGAGCTTGATGTTTACACCCTTCGGAGTTCCGAGGATCAGTACGTTATGCAAACGCCCGTCAATGTTCAGAGTCCCGCCCGACGCTATCTTTGATCTTTGAGCTTTTGCGTCAAACCAAAGAGAATTGCGGAAAACCGCCTCGGCTTGCATATCGACGCTCGCGTCCCCGGTCAGAGTGCTCAAGCCGTCCCTCGAATCGCGCACCCAACCTGATCGTGCGTTGAATCCGCGTTCAAATTCGAAGCCGCCAATATCGAACGACTCATGAAAGAGATTCGGCTTAGCTGACTCAGATGAATAACTGCCCACAGCACCGTCTCGAAGCCGTGTAATTTTTCCGGTACGGTAAACGGAAGTAATAGATTGAAAAGCTTTCTGCCCGCCGAGAGCCTTTTCAGCTTGCTTCAGTACCTTTGAGGGCGATTGAGCCGTGGCGGCAATGAAATGAAAGACAATAATGACGAATAGAGTTATGACCTTTCCCATTTTATTCAGATGCTATTTTTTTAAAATCGCTCAATCTTTTCCTGATAGCTATTGTTCTCGTGTCTTGTCGTTGGTGGTAATAAATACAGACCCAAAAGGAACAGCGTGACAGCAAAAAATTGGATGTAACCGGTCGCGG
>CAYTDJ010000351.1:0-3553 GCA_964436265.1 uncultured Chloracidobacterium sp.
AGTAATGTGGCGACTGTGGAACAACAAAGACCTTACGTCTGACAAGGTCTTCTACGGACAAAATCCGCCCAACGGCGCGATCATTCAGTTCTATCTGAAGGATGCCTTAGCCGATCGAGAGAACGTCACACTCACGTTCCAGGATGCGGCGGGCCAAACGCTTAGGACCGTTAACTGTACGCGGCCACAGCCCTCACCGACTCCGGGCCAGGGCGGACCTGGCGGCGGCCCCGGCGGAGGAGGCGGCGGCTTCGGATTTGGCGGCGGAGCCGGCCAGCAATGTATCGCGAATAAAGGCCTAAACCGTTTTGTTTGGGACATGCGCTCGCGGCCAGCCGGCCCGCAGCTTCCGCAAGGAGCTGGCGGAGGTGGTGGGGGAGGCGGCGGCTTCGGCGGCGGACTCGCGAATCTCGGCTTCCGAGTGGATCCGGGCGATTACACCGTGAAGATCAAACGCGGTGAGACGGAAATGGCGAAGACTTTCAAGGTCATCGATGATCCAAGGATCGTATTCTCAGCCGAGGATCGTGCGAAGAAGAAAGCAGCGCTTCAGAAATTCCAGCCGATCGTCACACAGGCCGCTCTCGCGCAGTTCCAGATAGTCAATTTGCGGACTAATCTGAACAACGCCATCGAGTCGTGGAAACGTCCCGGCGCTCAACAGATCCCTGAAAACATAAGAAAAGCCGCAGAAGACCTTTTGAAAAAGGTGGATGCAGCTTACGTGAACTGGGGAACTCCTCCGTCTCTCGTGAGCAACATTAGTCAGGCGGGACCGCCGCTTGTCGAGTTGCCGACGCCGCTGAATCAGCGTGCAACTCAGGTGCTGTTCGCAATGGAGAATGCTTCGACAGCTCCTACCGAATGGGAACTCGCCCAGATCGAGATCCTTTCCGGAAAGATACCGCCGGCAGCCGAGGAAGTCAGAAAGCTGGTTTCAGTTGATCTCGCGGCGCTTAACACGATGATGCTTGAGGCGAAGATACCTTATATCCAGCCTCCGACAGTAGGACCGGGTGGCGGCGGTGGTCGACGCCCGGGTGGTGAGGAAACCGATGACCATTAGTTGAACGATCTCTCTTCCGAAAACTCGAGATCGGCTGAACCTGTTTCGGCCGGTCTCTTTTTTTATTGCAAATTCGGCAATTAACATGATTCGGATAGAATAAGGAAATGCTGAAGATAGACGTCCACACGCACATACTTCCGCGAGATATTCCTAACTGGAAAGATCGTTTTGGTTATGGCGGATTTATCAAACTCGATCATTACAATCCATGCTGTGCTCGGATGGTTCGCGACGACGGAAAGCAGTTTCGCGATATCGAAGAAAATTGTTGGGATCCAGTAAAGCGGATCGAAGAAATGGACGAGCACGGTATTACGGCACAGGTGCTTTCTACGGTTCCCGTCATGTTCAGCTATTGGGCAGAGCCACACGACGGCGTGAACGTTGCGAAATTTCTGAATGATCACATAGCTGACGTCGTCACCGAGTTTCCTTTGAGATTTGCCGGGCTCGGCACCGTTCCGCTACAGGATACGACGCTTGCGATCGCTGAACTCGAGCGTTGTAAACAGATCGGACTATCCGGCGTACAGATCGGAACCAACGTCAACCAAAAGAACCTTAGCGAGCCTGAGTTCTTCGATTTCTTCGAAGCGTGCTCCGAGTTAGGAATGGCGGTTTTTGTTCATCCATGGGAAATGATGGGTGAGGGGGATATGCAGAAATATTGGCTTCCATGGCTTGTTGGGATGCCGGCTGAGGTCGCACGTGCGATATGCTCCCTGATATTCTCCGGAACTCTTGAACGCTTGCCGGAAATGCGTATTTGTTTCGCACATGGCGGCGGCTCATTTCCCGCGACAATAGGCCGCATCGATCATGGCTTTGACGTTCGGCCCGACCTCTGCGCAACCGATAATCCTTACGGCCCTCGAAAATATCTGAGTAAGATGTACTTCGACTCTTTGGTGCATGAACCTGCAATGCTCGATTATTTGATACGACTGGTGGATGCCGAGCGGGTAATGCTTGGTACGGACTATCCGTTTCCGCTCGGCGAACTCGAACCCGGGAAACTGATCGAGTCTATGCCATTCAACGATTCGATAAAGCAGACTCTCTTTAACGGCGCAGCATTAACTTGGTTGGGACTCGATTCAAGTGCGTTTGCTCCTTAATGTAAGAAATGAAGGCGTTCAGGGAAACAGAACGCCTTCTGAAAAGTTTATTTATTGAATCTCGAATTAGTTTCCGATGCCGGTTGTTTTCTTTTTTTCTTTTGCGGCAATTACCGTGGCCGGCTTTTCGACCGCGACCGAGAATCCCTTGTCTTCGGTTCGGATCTTTGCAAGGACGGCCTGGCCTGCGGAACGATCGAAGATGAGCTCAGGTTTTTTATCGGCTGGATCACCATTGGGCATCGCAAACGCGTCATAGACTACACGATTCTTGGAATCCCGCATCTCTAGCTGTTCAGCTCCACTGGGAGTCCGACGCAATCGGATAACATATTTGCCTGCGGCAAATGCCTTGTCTCCGACGACGAAATCGAACGGAATGTCCGCATCGATCTTAGTTGCGAGCTGGGCGTTAGCAGAGGTACATACGAAAGCTAATGCGAGCGACAGGAATGATAGTGTCAAGATTACTTTTTTCATGATTTCTCCTTAATTCATATATGAATACTTTGGAAACGAATGTGACCGCATGATCGTTTTGGTCAGAATTTGGTCACGCGTCGTTCCGGTTAGAATGACGTTCTTAAAATAACTTAGTTTCAAAGTTTTTTTTTGAATGCGAATGCGGATAGAATGACGGACAAAGCTAAAGCGTTATGAACAAAAGGGATTATCAGCCCGAATCCGAATTCGCATCTGCTCTGGATGAAGCGGATCCGATGCGAGAATTTAGAGACAGATTCAATTTTCCGGATTTTTCCGATGGCCGTGAATTGATCTACTTTACGGGAAACTCACTGGGCCTTCAGCCAAAGACCGCTCGCGAGTATATTGACCAGGAAATCGACGATTGGGCACGCTTTGCCGTTGAGGGACATCTTCATGCCAGACATCCGTGGCTTCCATATCATGAATTTGTCACCGAGCCAATGGCTCGCATTATCGGTGCAAAGCCGATCGAGACGATCGTGATGAATTCCCTCACGGTGAACCTCCACCTGATGTTGGTCTCGTTTTACCGACCAGAGGGGATAAGGAGAAGGATCGTTATTGAAAGAGGTGCATTCCCGAGCGACCAATATGCGGTCAAATCGCAGCTAAGATTTCACGGAGTCGACCCGGAGGACGGCTTGATCGAATTATCGCCGCGTGATAGCGAATCCACACTTCGAACAGAAGACATAGTCGAAATGATCGATAAAAACGGTGATGAGATCGCACTCGTACTTTTAGGCGGAGTGAACTATTACACCGGTCAGGCGTTTGATATGGCTGCGATAACAGAAGCGGGACACAAGGCTGGAGCGATTGTCGGATTTGATCTTGCTCATGCCGCGGGAAACCTGCAACTAAGTATGCATGATTG
>CAYTDJ010000352.1:0-3544 GCA_964436265.1 uncultured Chloracidobacterium sp.
ACGGAGCCTCGGTCGGCGTAAAGATCGCTAAGGAAGCGATTGGCATCAGATCAGGATCGTCCTCCGCGGCGTATTAATAAGATCTTCGGAAAATAGAAAAGAGCCGCCAGATAATCGGGCGGCTCTTTTTTATGTTATGCATGCCTTAGAGGCTAAAGTTGTAGCTAAGGACGCCTTTTGCTTTGATCGGCAGGTCATTGAACATTGCCGGCTTGAATTTTGACCGTTTTGCCGCATCCTCGGCTGCCTGACGCAGCATCGCAGGACCGGATGTAGCCTTTGCCGAAACGACCTCGCCGTCGAGATCGAGTTCGACCTCGACAAGTACCTTACCTTCTATGCGCGATTGTCGGGCGATCTGTGTATATACGGGCGTGACGAGCCGAACTGCGTTGGCGGTCGTGAGATTGCCGAGATTCAGAAATTCGGGCCTTACAACCTCTACAGGCTTTACAGCGGCCGCTTTTGCTGCTGCTTCCTTATCCAACTGATCCTGCAAACGTTTGGCCTCCGCTTTCGCGGCCTCGTTTGATGCGTCCAGATCCGCGGCCTTTCGATAATCTGCAAGGGCCTTCTGGACATCTCCGAGTTTTTCGTAGGATGCACCTCGGTTTAAGAACGCAACCGCAGTCTTGGGACTGAGTTCGATCGCCTTGTCGAAATCCTTGACTGAAAGGTCATAAGACTTCTTGGAGAACAAAGCTTTGCCCCTGCTGACATATAGAGACGGATCGTCGTTCTTCATTTCGACCGCTTTCGTATAATCGGTCACTGCGGCATCGACGTCGCCCTTTTCCAGGCTGACATCTGCGCGTTTCTGATAATAGCCCGCATCCGGAGGCGTTGGTGTAGGAATTGGAGTCGCAACAGGTTTTGGAGCTGGAGTAGCAGTCACGACCGGTGAGACAGGTTTGCTCTTTGCTCTTACGGCCGCGATGAGGTTCGCGTCGGCGCCGGTGGCTGTCAGTTCGTGTTCGATCTCGGGTGATGTTGCAAACGTTACTCCTCGTTCTTTGACTGCCGCAGCAAGTATCTGGTTTCGTTCTTCCAGAGTGACCTTTTTAGACCGCAGGCCGATCAAAAGGTCGGCAAGGCTAAGCGGTGGATTTTGGGCAAATGCCGAGAGCGACGCGACGGTCAGGATCGCAACCATCGCGATCGTGAATGACCGAAAGGAAAGGCGGGTCTTAAGGGCGGATTCGGTTCTCATAGGACAATATTATTCTGGACTTGGAAGTTTGGGTGGGACTCCTAATTGTCGTTGATCAGATCATCAACGGTGACTTTCTTCTTTTCAGGAGCCTTTGTTGGCTCTGACGCGGGTTTGATCGTTTTTGCAGGGGCGGGCTTTGCCCCGGATTTCCCGGGCAAGTCGACCTGAGACTGTTCGGTCTTTTCGGGAGATGTGTCGGGCAAAATGCCGGATTCGGTCGTCGCAGAATTCGGCTCAACAGTTTTTGGATCCGAACTCTGAGGTGCAGCAACGGTCGTCGAAGCTGGCGGGACCGGCAGAGTCTCGGCCGAATGTTCTGTTCCGGATCCAGCAAACATAAAGTACCCGGCCACTGCTAAAACCAGAACCAAGCACGATGCCAAACCGGCAATAACGGGAATCGGGAGTCTCCTGCTGGTATCAACCGAATCAACGTAATCGAATGAACTTGATCCTGTCGCAGGTGAATATGTTCTTACTTCCGATTCGACCTTTATCTTTTCGACGGGCTGGGTTGGCTCCTCGATCACGACCGAAGCAGGAATTCCGGTGCCCACAAACTCGGGATCGGTCGCTGTATTTTCCGGTGTCGATTCTTCGATCGAACCTAGTTCAATTTCAGAAAGCAACTGAGAATCGTCTTGTTCGTGACTCGATAAAGGTACTTCTGCAAACGCGACAACTTCCTGTTCTGATCGATCTGGCGCGAATGACATGTCGAGCTCAAAACTTTCGACAGGGGTGTCGGGTTGGGCACCTGTATTTCCTTCAAGTTTTATCCCCAAGAGGTCATCCTCAAACACGGGATCTGCGGATATGGTCGGCTCTTGGGCAGATGGGATCGCATTTTCAATTTTCGTACGTTGGGCTTCCTGTTCGCGCAAAAGACGCTCGGCTTCGGCGGCTCGCCGTTCGGCAGCGAGCCTCAGTTCCTCGGCCTCTCTCAGCTTTTGCTCAAGGAGTTCAGATTGGCGTTGTTTTTCTTGTTCCAGTTCTCTAGCTTTTTGCTCTACAAGCGCTTGTATCTGGTCTTGCCGAACCTTTTCTGCGAATCGAAGATCTTCTGCAGCTTCTTCGAGTTCGCGAGCTTCTTGGGCGGCACGTTCCTGTATCTTTACAAATGAGGTGCGTAGGACCTGCCGCATAATTACGGCCGAATCAAAGCGCTTTTCACGCTTGATCTCCATCGCCCTAACTATTACGTCTGAGACCTCAACAGGTATTGTCGGGTCGATCTTATTCGGAGACTTTAACGGATCTGGATTGCCCTCGAGGATCTCGATCGATCTTTCGAGCGGGTCAACAGGCATTCGGGCCGTCAACAGAAAGTAGAGTGTTGCTCCGACCGAGTAAATATCGCTTCGCGCGTCCGGTGGAGATTTGAGAACTCGTTCAGACCTCTCGTCATAGTCGCCAAGGATGACCTTTTGCGAAGCTGAATCAAGGCCGTCCCATATCAACTCCAATGGCGAGAAGTTTAGTATCGCATTCTCGATCGTGTCCTCGCTGATGCTCGTGTTTAGCGCTGGTTCGCCTGCACCGGTTCCATGAGCGAGTAATTTTACGTTCCCATCCGAAAAGAGGCGCAAGTTCCTTGGCTGAACATTCTTGTGAATGATCGGTTCCGACAGATTGTGAAGGTAATGCAGACCGTCAAGAATTCGGTCAGCCCAATCGGCCACTTCGGCCAGTGAAAATGGCTTCTTATTTTGCGAGATCAACGATTGAAGATCATCTCCTTCGATCGATTCGAGAACCAGGTATTGCCGTCCGATCTCAGAAAAATAATCGTTTACCCGGACAAGTGCAGGGTGTTTGACCTCAGCCAGCAACTTAGCGTGGTTTGAAAATGCGAGCTTCAGGCCTTCCTGCTGTGAGAGGGTCGTGACCTTGCTTAAACGTACTGCGATCTCTTTAACTACGACCTTTGAATCGCTGACAGTATCGTAGGCCTGAAAGACCGAGCAGTTTGAGGATTCGGATATGGGGTGGTCGATTCGATATCGGCCGTCTTGTAAGAGTCCGGTAGTAGCGGGCATATGTTCTTGGGTGTGCGGCAAGGCGGGTGAGCTAACTGCCATCACCATTATACTCATAATCGTTTAAAAATAAAGTAATTTGTAAAAAAAGATTAAACAATTTGAATTTCATTTGAAACTTTGTTATCTAATTCCGCTGATATAGCACGTTTCCAATATGAAATTGTATTAATTAATACATCATCGAGGGGTGGAATGTTGGGACTTAGTCGTTTTCCTATGATTTTTTCAAATGCATCATTTCGGAGGCCTTCAAACTGCTCATTTCTAAAGGTTCGTTCCTCAATAACAT
>CAYTDJ010000353.1:0-3543 GCA_964436265.1 uncultured Chloracidobacterium sp.
AGGTTTTCCGTATTTTGCGGCTCCCGCAAATGCGTTCACAAGCCGGTCAACTCCGGCGTCTGAAGGCGGATTGTATTTGATCTCGAAACCAAAGTCCCAGTCAGCATCGACAAACTGTGCAGTCACCTTAAAAAGATCGCGTGACACCTGTGCGAACACCGCGTTTAGCTCAGGAACGACGGACGAAACGATGCATGTGCCGATATCGACCTGAATGAACTGTTGATCGACGAGTTTCAGACGGTCGAACATCAGCTCTTCGACCGTATAATCGCGTTTAGTCTGGATGGTGAATTTGTGAAAAAGGTCAGGGCCTTCGAAAATGCCGAACTTGATCGACGAGTTACCAATGTCAATTGCTAAGAGCATCTAAAGTACGACAGGCTTTCCAGCCTGTCGATCGTCAAAATAGAAAGTCTGACGTGGGTTTTAGCCTTGCAGAGGCAGGCCGTCATACACAACGTTCCAGCCATTTTTTCTGCTTGATCTGAGCGAACGGTTGAACCACTTGGTCGCCGCGTCAGGGTCGTCGTAAAGCTGGACAGCCGGCAAAGCCTCACGCGGATCGACACGGCAGATGGCGGCACCGGCATTCGCACTCTTGATACAGAGTAAAGCGACCATGTTGTTCTTCTGCAGGACGGCGGTGCGGAGCGTAACGCTCTCATCCTCGTCAATGGAATCTTCTAAACCGGCGATCTCCTCATCGAAATCACCGTCGAGATCAAATTCGCCATCAAAATCAAAATCGTCGTTCATAAACCAACTATGAAATTACACGGTTAAGACTGGAGTGGCAAGCATCCCCGCTTGCCTGAGCACGAAATGCGGAATATTAGCTTGCTTCGCAAGCTGACGGGCCCGGATGCTCACAGCTCCAGTCAATCTCATATTTCACTTCGGCGAAGTTCTTAACGATCATCTCTTCGGCGATCTTGTTGCCGGTCCGCCGGTCGATGACCTCTCGCCAGATCTCGTTTTCGCGATAGTTCTTATTGCTTTCCCGAAGAAACCTGTGATTACGCTCAAAGACGTGGTACGTGAACGGGGTTTCTTTGTCAGAGAGGATCGAACCCTTCAAATGCTGTTCGGTCAACCAAAGCTTCACTTGAAAAGTGAGTTCAGTGGGGTTGAAAAAACGCAGGTCGATGTAATTGTAAAAAACTCCGGCACCCGAACCGAACGGCAGCGTGCGGTTCTCGTCAGGGAACGGGTCGAAGCTGTGATGGTGGCGTTCGACGACCTCAAGCGGCGTGTGAAGAGCCATCCAATATAACATGTTCGCAAGTTGACACAATCCACCGCCGACACCACGAACCACCTCGCCGCGGGAAAGCTGCATTCCTTCACAATAGCCTCTTTCCGCGGTTGCCTCGCCGACCTGCCGCCAGAATGAAAAGGTCTCACCCGGTTTGATAAGTAGCCCGTCAATAGTCGGACAAGCGATCTTCAAATTCGCGATCTTGTTTTCCTGCAGTTGCGGATCTGAATTACCAAGCTTCCTACGGAGAAGCGACTGGTGTTTCTTGCACGTATGGCTTAAGTACACATTCGATCTGTCGTTTGCAAATCGCTTGCGTTTCGAGGCGTCGTCGATACGTCGAAACAGGCGTTTCTGCTTGATTCGAGTCTTGTAAACAACAGGATGGAGTTCAGAAAGGCGTTTTCGCATTAGACATCTGTTCTCAGCCGTTCGACATCACCCGACTGGACGATCATTACCTCGCCATTCGCTTTTTGCAGACGAAGGGCACCATTCGGTTCGAGGCCTTGGGTGATGCCGATGACCGTTTCATTTTCTAGCACAACTCGTACGAGTTTTCCACTGAAGTAAGTCGAACGCTTTCGCCATTCGTCAAGGATCGCGGCAGGGCCGTTTTCTGAATTAAGGATAGAATAGAAGTAGGTCAGATATTTGGTCAGGCTTTCGGCCGCAGCTTTTGGGTTGGCCTTTTGGGCCATCGCAGAAGCATTCGCTACTCGAATTGACAGTTGTTCCTCGATGGAGGTTGCGATATAAGCGATCTCAGGTGGAAAGCTGGATGATTTGATGTTGATGCCGATGCCGACGACAACAGCTGGGCCATCGTTTGTTTCAGTCGTTTCGGCAAGTATTCCGCAGATCTTCTTCTCATTTACAAGCAGATCGTTCACCCATTTGATATCGGCGTCGATACCGAGTTCGCCGAGCGTGTCGTGGACGGCGACGCCGGTCATCAGCGTGATCAGCGGCAGGTATTGAGTCTCGAGCTTCGGGCGCAAAACGATGCTGAAATAAAGCCCCGCGTCAGGCTCGCTCACCCATATCCGTCCATGCCGGCCGCGTCCGGCGGTCTGCTGGCGGGCGACGATGCACAACCCTTCGTCCGCCCCGAGCCGAGCCTGCCGCAGCGCCTCTGTGTTGGTGGAATCGATGGTGTCGAAAGTTAGGAGTGTGATGTTCATCAGATCGGCCGCCAAAGCGAGTCGATGTAGAAATCTACTTCGTTGTAAAACTCGCGTTCGATCTCGAAGCCGCCGTCGCCTGAGAGTTCGTCGATCATGGCGTGGGTGTATTTTTGCGAGATCTCCATAAAGATCGCTTCCCATTGTTCAAAGTTGAACGAGCGGTTCAAAGCCTTGATGGTGACCGTCTGTTTCTCTCGGCTGATGAGGAATGAGCGGGCGGCACATTCCATCGGGCGATATTGTGCATAATGCGAGAACTTGTCGAGATCGAAATCGGCACCGAGCTCACGGTTTATTCGGCGAAGAAGATTGAGATTGAATGCAGCAGTCACGCCCTGTTTGTCGTCATAGGCAGCAACGATCGTCCGCGGATCTTTCTGCATATCGAAACCAATGAACAGACGGTCATTCTCGTTCATTACATTTCGGAGTGAACGGAAAAAGGCGACAGCGTTGTCCCGGAGAAAATTGCCGATGTTCGAGCCGAGAAATAGGATGACCTTTCGGCGTCCGTTCTCATTCTTCAATGTACCGAGAACCTTGAAGTAGTCTCCGGTGTGCGGAGCGATACGAAGTTCCGGGAATCTATCGCGAAACTTGGCCGATAGAGCGTCGTTTGCTTCCTGAGAAATGTCGATCGGCTGATATGTGAAATCGACATCTTGATTCAGAAGGTGATCGATGAGGACGGCAGTTTTGGTGCCGTCGCCAGCACCGAGTTCTATTATATCCAGGCCGCTTGCACCGAACGTAAAAGCCTCGCAGATCGCGTCGGTCTGTTCGGTGAAGATCTTCATCTCGGCACGCGTCGGGTAATACTCGGGCAGCTTCATTATTTCCATAAAGAGCCGCGAGCCTTCGTCATCGTAAAAGTAGCGCGACGAAAGCTGCTTCGGCGTGGAACTTAGCCCGCGAAGGACGTCTTCGGCGAATTGTGAGAGCTCCGGTGAAGTTGTCGATCCCATACTGTTATTTCAAACAGGATAGACAGGATAAAAAAGGTGCTGTTAATTCGGTCCGAGCCATTCTGTTTATCCTGCGCATCCCGTTTATTACCCCTTTGCTAATCTGATGCCCGTGAACTGCCAACGCAGA
>CAYTDJ010000354.1:0-3540 GCA_964436265.1 uncultured Chloracidobacterium sp.
CGTTGTCATCGACGATGGCACTTTCGACCGGCTTGATTACGACCACCGTGTTTCCTGACCGCGACGAAAGCGCGTTGAGCCCGCACGCGGCGGTGCTGATAAACGCGACCGATGAGCTCTCGATCCATTTTTCGGCGTCACGAAGCTTTCGTGCCCCGACGCTGAATGAGCTTTATCGCGGCTTCCGCGTCGGCAACATCGTTACGAACTCGAACGCATCTCTGCAGGCCGAAAAGGCGGTCAATGTCGAAGGCGGAGCGAGTTTCAGAAAGGGAAGTCATTCTTACCGAGCTACGGCATTCATGATCGACATCGACGGGGCGGTTTCGAACGTGACCATTTCGTCGACGCCGTCGCTGATCACGCGTCAGCGGCAAAATGCAGGCAAGACGAGAACAGCCGGGATCGAGATCGACGCCGAAACGCGTATCGGCGATCTAGAACTGAACGCCGGTTACCTCTTGTCGGATTCCGTTGTGAAAGAATTTCCGTCGAATCCCGCTTTGGTAGGTAATCGCATTCCGCAGGTTCCGCTTCACCAGTTCACGTTTCAAACGCGATATCCTTTTCGCGGATGGATCGTTGCGTTTCAGGGCCGAGCGTCGAGCGCTCAATTTGACGACGACCTCAACCAGTTTCGCCTCGAGCACTATTTTCAGCTTGACGCGTTCATTTCCAAACGCTTTAGAAAAAAGATCGAGTTGTTTGCAGCTGCCGAGAATCTCTTAAATTCAAGATATTCGGTTGGCAAGACGCCAGTAAGAACCGTTAGTTCACCTTTCAACGTGCGGGCCGGAATTCGTTGGAACTGATCAGAGATCGGCTGTCGGTCACACTATCCCATTTCGACGACCTTCTCCCGCAGCCACTCGGCCAGTTCTTCCTCAGAAAGTGTTCCCTCTGCGAGCGAAAGAAAAGTCAGATACTTGTCCGTTGGCGATGCGTCAAGCTGATAGCCGTTAAGTATCAAGAAAGTCCTGCATGCAACCAGCGAAGTTCGTTTGTTTCCATCAACAAAGGGATGATTCTTCGCAATACCGAACGCGTATGCCGCGGCTAGGCGCGCGATGTCTGCGTCTGGTTCATACGCAGCGATATTCTGCGGGCGGGCTAGGGCAGATTCGAGCAGGCCGAGATCGCGCACTCCTTCTCCGCCGCCGTGTTCGGCGATCTGGCGCTTGTGCATCGCGAGGACCGCATCTGTACGAAGCCACTTCATCTATTCGCTATTCGGCCAGTTTTCTTAACACGTCGCGGTCTTCCCGCATAACTTGTTCGGCTACAGCGATTTGCTCGGCAAATTCTTCGTCAAACGCCCGCAGTTCAATACCGTCAGGTGTTTCGGTCGCATAAAGGCTGTCGCCCTTCTCAACCCGAAGGCGTGCAAGGATCTCTTTTGGCAGCACGATCCCGACAGAATTTCCGACAGTGGTTATTTTAAGCTTTGCAGTCATACGCCGTGATTATAACGTAAGTTATAACATTGATTCAAGAAAAATCGGCAACTCTTGCGGGTCCCGAATTTCCAAAAAGAAAAAGGCTGCCACTGTCGACAGCCTTTCAGATAAAGATCGATCCGGATCTTATTCCGGTTGTCCCTTACATCCGGCGCCGTAGAGTGCAGGCTGTTTGGTGCTGATGATCGGGTAATTTTCCGCGTCTTTGTTGATATCGAGCCACGGCATATATTCTTCCGGTATCGACATGTCTGAAAAGATCGCCTCGACTGGGCATTCCGGCAAACACGCGTCGCAGTCGATGCAGGTATCGGGGTTGATCAAAAGCTTGTCGGGCAGTTCGTGAAAAGCTTCGACTGGGCAGACCGCGGCGCAGTCGGTGTACTTACAATCAACACATGGTTCGGCAACGATATAGGTCATCTCTGGCGGAAAGCTCCTCTTTCAATGGGTGAAAATCAAATTAAAACCGTAATATTCCCTGCATTACTTGTCAAACGGTCACAGACAAGTGTTAGAATGCCTTCATAATCAATAGTTAACAGACCGATAATTTAAAAGGATATCTCAAACAAATATGAAAGCGGAGCACGAATTGTCGCTCGATTTTCTGCGAGTTACTGAAGCCGCGGCTATCGAATCGGCCAAAACGATGGGCCAGGGCGACCGAAAACACTCGGATCACGTCGCCGTCGAGGCAATGCGCGAAGTGATGGAAACCGTGCCGATGCGCGGCCGCATCGTAATAGGTGAAGGCGAACGCGATGAGGCGCCGATGCTCTACATTGGCGAGGAACTTGGCGGTGGTATCTATTCTGCTGAGACCCGAGCCGAATTTCCCGAGGTCGATATCGCGGTCGATCCGCTCGAAGGAACAAATCTCTGTGCGCTCGGCGCCAATAACGCGATCGCTGTTCTCGCTGCAGCCGAACGCGGCGGACTTTTGAACGCACCGGACATCTACATGGATAAGATCGTCGTCGGGCCTTCTTGCCGAGGTGCGGTCGATATCGACGCACCGGTCCATGACAATCTGAAAAACATCGCACGCCGTCTCGGCCGCGATATCGATGATCTTACGGTCATTTGTCTTGATCGTCCTCGTCATAAACAGCTGATCGCGGATGTACGAGGTACGGGAGCCCGCATTCGCCTTATTTCGGATGGCGATCTGTCGGCGGGCATTTCGGCGGCGGTCGCGGGAACCAATATTCATGCATTGATGGGAATAGGCGGTGCACCCGAAGGAGTTATTACAGCGGCGGCGATGAAATGTCTAAACGGCGAGATACAAGCAAAGCTCGTCTGGGATCCGGAAAAGCTGGGTGTTGACGCATCGAAAGTACCGCCCGCGGAAGAGGTGATGGATCGGCTCAAAGATATGGGCATATCGGACGCGAACAAGATCTACGACACCAACGACCTCGCACCGGGCAAAAAGATCATCTTCGCCGCCACCGGCGTGACCGACGGTGCGTTGCTCCGCGGGGTGCGCTTCTTCGGCGCAGGCAAGAGAACACATTCAGTGGTAATGACCACCGACAGCAAGAGCATTCGCTTCGTCGATACGGTACACGTAGAGGGAGGGCCGGACGCAGTCATTCGATTCTGACGTCGAGGCCATTCGCACCCTTTGTCAAAAGCTTTTTAAGAAATAGATCCACACTCGTTGGGGGTCTATTTATATTTCGCTCTGATCCAGGAGAAGCAGATGGCAGTAAACGCAGATGTATTGCATGATGGATTTGCTATGTCCGATGTCGCTGAGGCGGCAAAGGTAGAAGACGGCGGAAAGCTGATAGTGCTGACCGCCCCTCTAACGGAATCGATAGACCACGCCGGTTACTTTATCCAGATGGCAATGGCCTCTTTGCCGATCTGGCTCGAAGGCATTCTAAACCGCAAGTATCCGAAATGGCGGGACGTCGAGCGATATGAAGACGGCTCCGCCAAGTATATGCCCGCCGGCGTTCGCCTTGTCGAAAAATCGCTCGAGCGCGCATATTCG
Organism: uncultured Chloracidobacterium sp.; assembly: GCA_964436265.1. GTDB lineage: Bacteria > Acidobacteriota > Blastocatellia > Pyrinomonadales > Pyrinomonadaceae > OLB17. The sequence continues at coordinate 3,466 of CAYTDJ010000354.1, forward strand.
AAAGACGACATCGTCGCCTGTTTCCCTGAAGACCTCGATAAATTCGTCGGCCCGAACACCCGCGTTGTCGCCGTT
>CAYTDJ010000355.1:0-3530 GCA_964436265.1 uncultured Chloracidobacterium sp.
CGAAGTGACGTTCGGTTTTACCGAGGGCAATTCGTGGCAGTACTCGTTCTTCGTACCGCAGGACGTGACGCGGCTGATGGAGTTGATGGGCGGGCGTGAGAAGTTCGTCGCGAAGCTGGATGAGCTTTTCTCCACCGATCAAAAACTCGCTGGCCGCGAACAGGCCGACCTGACCGGCCTGATCGGCCAGTACGCCCACGGCAACGAGCCTTCGCACCACATCACCTACCTTTACAACTACGCCGGCGAGCCGTGGAAAACGCAGAAGTACGTCCGTTTCATAATGGACAATTTCTACAAGAACGCCCCCGACGGCCTCATCGGCAACGAAGACTGCGGCCAGATGTCGGCGTGGTACGTGATGAGCGCCGGCGGGTTCTATCCGGTCAGCCCGGGCGATAGCATTTACGCATTTGGCACGCCGCTTTTCCCGGAAATGACGTACAGGCTGGAGAACGGCAAGACCTTCACCATTCGGGCGAAGAACAGCTCCGCGAAAAACAGCTACGTCCTGAATGCAAAGCTCAACGGTGTGCCTTACAAGAAAGCGTTCATTACCCACGAAGACCTGATGCGCGGCGGTGTTCTGGAGTTTTCAATGATCGATCAGCCTGTGGCGACGGCGTTCACTCAATTTCCCGTTTCGTCGTTGGCTTCGAAGACAGCAGCGGTTCCGGTCATATACGGCGAGAGGACCTTTGGCGAGAAGACGCAGGTCACGCTTTCGACAGCCTCGAGCGATGCGAAGCTTTATTATCGGATCGACCGAGAGGGTGAATACGCTTACCCGGACACGTTCCGCGCCTATGACGGTCTATTCCTTATCACCGAGAATTCAAAGGTCACGGCGATGGCTAGAAAGCCGGACGGTACCCGGAGCTTGGACACGGAAGCAGTGTTCAAACGGCGCCCGAACGACTGGACGGTCAAGGTGCTCTCCGGCTACAGCACCCAATACACCGGCGGCGGCGACAACGCGATCGTGGACGGCATTCGAGGTACGGTCAATTTCGCCAGCGGCGAGTGGCAGGGCATACAGGGCAAGCCTTACGAAGCGACTATCGACCTTCAGCGCGAAATGGAAATTAAGGAGGTCGGCGGCAGTTTTCTTCAGGTTGCCGGGCCGTGGATCTGGATGCCCTCAAATATTAAATTTGAAATTTCAAATAACGGATCTGACTGGACACAGGTCGCCGATATCAAAACCGACGTTCCGCTGACCGAAATGAAGCCGACAATAAAGGAATTTCGCCAGAGTATTTCGCCAGTCAGAGCGCGATACCTCCGTGTACGTGCATTCAACATCGGCAAGATCCCGTCATGGCATCTCGGCGCCGGCGGCGACCCGTGGATATTCGTTGACGAGATATTCATCAATTAGGTGATGCAGATCATAAAGAGTTGAAGTAGAATGCCTTAACCTGAAGTTAAAGACGGTTCGAACTCCCTGATGAATCTATATTTAGCCAAACTGATCATTCTCGGCATCGGTATCGGCTTGGCTGCGGGTATCGGCGTTTACACGTTCTGGTACGCGAAAGGTGCGTCGTATTTCAGCAACAACCCCCAGTCTTGCGCCAATTGCCACGTGATGAACGAGCAATACGACGGCTGGATGAAATCAAGCCATAAGGCTGTCGCGACCTGCAACGATTGCCATTCGCCTCACGACTTTTTCGGCAAGTACTACACCAAGGCTTCCAACGGATTCTGGCACTCCTACTATTTCACGACGAATACATTTCACGAACCGATCCAGATAACAGAACGCAATCGCCAGGTGACAGAAGCATCGTGCCGTTATTGTCATCAGCAAATGGTCGAATCGATAACTGTCTCGGGCCAGCGGGAACATTACGAACAGGTTTCGTGTTTGCAGTGTCACCGGTCGGTCGGGCACGCGCACTAATACTTTTCAAACGGTGAACAAGATGAGCGAAGAGAACACATCAACCGAAACAAAACAAGAAACGAGATCGAGGACCTACGGGATAAAGATCGTCGTGATCGTGGCGTTTGCTGCCTTTTTGGCCGCCATACTCGGTGTCGCACTGCTGACGAACATCATGGAGCGCAAACAGGAAGCGAGGAACCCGTTTTTCCGCGTCGTCGAACTGACTGACGACACTTCTGATCCGGCGATCTGGGGTAAAAATTTCCCGCTTCAATACGACAGCTATAAGCGGACCGTAGATCAGCAGAGAACCCGTTTCGGCGGCAGCGAAGCGATAGCAAAAACACCGACTCAAGCCGATCCTCGTTCGGTAGTTTCACAATCGCGGCTTGAGGAAGACCCGCGGCTGAAGACCATGTGGGATGGATATGCGTTTGCGGTTGATTTCCGCGAGGAACGCGGCCATGCCTATATGCTTGACGATCAGACGTTTACCGAGCGGCAGAATGTGACAAAACAGCCCGGTTCGTGCGTGAACTGTCACGCATCGGCTTACGCAGCGTACAAGAAACTAGGAAACGGCGACATCGTACAGGGATTCAAGGCGTTGAACAAAATGCCCTATGCCGAGGCGCGAAAAGAGGTTTCGCATCCGGTTGCGTGTATCGATTGCCATGATCCGCAGACGATGCAGCTGCGTATAACCCGGCCTGCGTTCATGGAAGGTATCCGGGTCGCTAAAGCTTCACAGGGAATTCAGAACTTCGACGTCAATCGAGACGCGACGCGGCAGGAGATGCGTGCATATGTGTGCGGCCAATGCCACGTCGAATACTATTTCAAGGGGCCGGAAAAGGAACTCACTTTCCCGTGGCAAAACGGCCTGAAGATCGAGAACATCGTCGCATACTACGATGAGGTAAAACACAAAGACTGGACGCACGCCCAATCGGGTGCGGATGTGCTGAAAGCACAGCATCCTGAATTTGAGATGTACAATCAGGGGATCCACGCACGCTCCGGTGTGTCGTGTGCAGATTGCCACATGCCGTATATTCGCGAAGGTGCGATGAAGATCAGCAGTCACCACGTTCGCAGCCCCTTGCTCAGCATTAACCAATCGTGCCAGACGTGCCACAAAGCGAGCGAGGACGAACTGAAATTCCGTGTCGAAACGATTCAGGAAAGGACCTATAAACTCCGCGGTATCGCGATGGACGCGCTCGTTCAGTTGATACAGGACATTTCAGGTGCCAAGAATGCGGGTGCGACCGATGAACAGCTTGCCGAAGCACGAAAGCAGCAGAGGCTGGCACAGTTCTATCTCGATTTTGTCGAAGCGGAGAATTCCATGGGCTTTCACGCACCGGCCGAAGCGGCAAGGATACTTGGCGAATCGATCAATTTCTCGCGTCTCGGACAGGTTGCTTTGCGGGGCGTGGCAGGAACAAACGCATCGTCGCCGCTCCGGGCCTCACGGTGAGGCCTTTTCGGTAAACTTATCTTTCGCTCGCCATTTTTGCTATACCGATCGCCGCCTGAGAAAACTCGGATGGGATCAGCACGATCGTCGTCGTATTGTTATCGATCCCGATCTCGGAAAGCATCTGCATACGCCGAAGTTCGAGGGCGATCG
>CAYTDJ010000356.1:0-3523 GCA_964436265.1 uncultured Chloracidobacterium sp.
TTTCCCCTCCCCGGAGCCTTGTATTGCGGTCCTTTCGGCCTGTTTTTGTCTTTAACCTTTGGACATTTATTGCAAACAGGAGGACGTATGCAGATCAGATTAAGATCCAGGTTGTTTCTGGCGATTTTAGTGTCGCTTGTAATAACCGGAATGATATGGAGTTTGGTTCCGAATACCACGAGCCAGGCGGCCAAGAGCGGCGAAGGCAATGAACAGCCGACGTATGAGAATTTTGACATCCGGTATGACAAATCGGAAGAAAGGGACGGATTAGTAAACCGCCTGAGGAGCATGGCCGATACCGAAGCGAAGATCTCGCTGCGGGAGAAGCGCGAAACAAACATGCGCGACGCGGAGTCGAAACTCCGGACAAAGATCCCGAATCTTCAGGTCAGCTATAACGACAAACTCGGTTCGCCGGAGATCGTCGGTGTTCAAGGCGGCCGCGGATTTCTCACCGCCCCGGCGAAAGGCAGTCGTGAGGCTTCTGCAAGGCAGTTTATCTCCTCAAACGCCGAACTTTACGGATTGAGCCCCGATGACATGAAGCAGTTCGGACTTCGAGCCGATGCGACCAATCCTGACGGAAATCTGTCCTTCGTCTTTCTTGAAAGAAAAATAAACGGACTACCTGTTTTCAGAAGCGAGATAACTGCTGCATTCACCAGAAGTGGTGAACTGTTCCGCACAGTCGGCGAGATCACGCCGAGACTTAATGCCGGTGAGCTTGATACTGAGCCTGGTATGGACGCGCGTCAGGCCGTTAGCGCTGCTGCAAGTAAGATCGGAATGGATGTTGACGCAAGTGCCCTGAAACTGAAGGAAGCTGACGGGAATCGTTATGTCTTTGATCGCGGGCCGTTTGCTGACGACGTGACTGTTGAACTTATGTATTTCCCGATGGAACCGGGAAACGCGGCTCTTTCCTGGAGCGTCATGCTGTGGCAGGACAGTCCCGCTTACATGATCCTCGTTGGAGCGGATGGCGGTGAATTGTTGTTCCGGAAAAACATCACGAACGATCAGACCCAGCCGGCAACCTACGTCGTTTATAACAGCGATAGTCCGGCTCCACTTTCGCCTTCAAATTCGATCCCGGGAGCGCCGGTGCAGGCAGCTGCTGTTCCTCGCACTTCGTTCTCGCTTATTAGCGAGCTCGCGAACACAGATCCTTGGCTTGCGGACGGCGCGACTACAACGACCGGCAATAACGTTGACGCGGGCCTTGATCTCGTCTCGCCAAATGGTATTGAACCCGCAACTAGAGCCGTTTCTGCAACCCGCAATTTCGATTTCGCCTATGACCCAGCTCCGGGACTGATCGCTCCGGGTGAATCGCCGACGTTACCCAATTATCGTTTTGGCGAAGTGGTCAATATGTTCTTCTGGGCGAATCGCTACCATGATCGTCTTTATCAGGTAGGGTTCACTGAGCCGTTCCGAAATTTCCAGACCAACAACTATGGACGCGGCGGATTGGGAAATGATTTTATTCGTGCTGAGGGTCAGGATTTTTCCGGCACCAGCAATGCCAATTTCTCTACACCTGCGGATGGTTCGCTGCCAAGAATGCAGATGTACATTTTTGACGGCCCTAACCCCGATCGCACCTCAGGTCTTGATCAGGAGATCCTGATCCATGAAATGACTCATGGTACGTCCAATCGCCTTCATTCCAATGCGGCCGGTTTGGCTACTTTGCCCGCAGGCGGAATGGGTGAAGGTTGGGGTGACTTCTATGCTCGCGTACTGCTCTCCGACGCGTCGGAGAACGTAAACGGAATCTATGCCATGGGCGGATGGTCAACCCAGTTGATCGTCTCAGGATTTCAGGACAACTATTACTATGGCATCAGGCGGTTTCCGCACACGCCGATATCCAATCTCGGAGCTAATGGAAAACCGCATAGCCCGCAAACTCTAGCCGACGTCGACGCAACTCAGATCGACCTATCGAATGGCGCATTTCCAAGAGGTCCGATCGGTTCGGCTACAGCTTCGCAAGTTCATAACATCGGTGAGATCTGGTGTGCGGCTCTGCTGGAAGTACGGGCGCGCATAATAACGCGAACGGGATGGGCAGCCGGCAACCAGAGAATGCTGCAATTGACCACGGACGCAATGAAGATCGATCCGGCAAGCCCGACGCTTGTCGACGGCCGAAACTCGATCCTAGCAGCCAGCGCGGCCAGCGGTGGAACCGAAGATGAACAGAAGGACATTTGGGCAGGTTTCGCTGCTCGAGGCATCGGGTTTGGCGCTACGATGACTAACCCATCATCTGGCAACATCTCAGTCAGCGAATCATTTCTGCTTCCGAATCTCACGCTCGGAACCGTTACGCTTGCCGATGAGGATTGTCCGGATGAGAACAACGCGGCAGATCCTGGTGAGACGATCCAACTTGCCGTTCAGATCAACAATACGCTGTTGGCAACCGATGCTACCGGAACTACGGCAGAGATCGTCGGCGGCGGAAGCGCTAACTACGGCACCATCGCCGCAAACAGCAGCGGAACACAGAATATCAGCTATACGGTTCCTGCGGACGCTGAATGCGGAAGCGTGATCACGCTCACCATCAACATAAACAGCAGTATCGGACCGGTTTCTTACACCTATGATCTGCACATCGGAATGCCAACGGGTACGGGCCCGTCGAATAACTATAGCTCGGGCAATATAGCTGTTCCGATCAATGACAATGCGACTGTCGATATCCCGATCAATGTTACCGGAACGGGCAGGGTCGGTGATGTTAATGTGAAGGTTCGTTTGAATCACACGTTTGACGGTGACGTATCGCTCAGACTCGTCGCTCCGGACGGTTCTTCGGTTCCGCTCGCGACCAGCCGAGGCAGCAGCGGCGATAATTACGGAACGGGTGCTAACGATTGTTCCGGCACCTCGACGATATTCGACGATTCTGCGACAAATGCGATAAGTGCGGGCACGGCTCCGTTCAACGGCTCATTCCGTCCGGAATCGCCCTTGTCTGCACTTCGCGGCAAGGCAATGAACGGTACGTGGAATCTCCGCGTTTCCGATAATGCGAGTCTCGATACCGGAACTGTTGGTTGTGTCCAGGTGGACATTTCCGAGCAGTTCTATTACTGCTGCGGCGTTGACGGCGATCCTGTGATCAATGCGGCACCTCCGGCAGTAATGGTCGCCGAGAGCGTATCACCTGCAAACGGTTCTCCGGATCCGGAAGAAGTCGTGACAATGAGCTTCCCGCTCACCAACGTCGGCTCCGGATTTACGACGGATCTGGTTGCAACTCTGGTTCCGGGAGGAGGTATAACACCTCTAAGCGGACCGCAAAGCTACGGGGCGTTTTCACCGGCAGACGGAGCGGTCGCGCGCGACTTTACATTCGTTGCTCAAGGCAGCTGCGGATCGAATGTCACCGCAACATTTTCACTCAGCGATGATGGCGTTGACCTAGGTACGGTCACGTTTACGATCCGTTTGGGAGCTACCCAAGTCGGCGGCGGATCGTTCTCGAACACGACGTCGATCG
>CAYTDJ010000357.1:0-3510 GCA_964436265.1 uncultured Chloracidobacterium sp.
GAAAATTACGATCGCGATCTTAGACATAGATCTCACCCTTCAAATACTTGACGGCGTTGCCGCCGATCTTGACGCGTTCGCCCGCGAGCTCGCAATACAATTCGCCGCCGCGTCTGGAAACCTGCCGTGCAAACAATTCGTTCTTCCCAAGCCGCTCTGCCCAGAAAGGTATAAGGGAGCAATGTATCGCACCGGTCACAGGGTCTTCCGGAATACCGATCTTCGGGGCGAACATTCGCGAGGCAAAGTCGCATGTTTCGCCCATCGCCGTAACGATCACTTCGCGATACGGCAGGCCTTCGATCATTCGCATATCAGGTTTGAGTTCGCGAACGGTCGATTCGCTGTCGAGTACCACGAAAAGCATGTTGCCCTGCGATTCGTAGTATTCGAGCGGCGGATGTTCGGCCGCGGCCAGTTCTGCGATCGGATCGATCTGATTCATCGGAAACGCCGGAAAATCGAGCACAAATCGCCCGCCGATCTTCGTTACGCGCAGCTCGCCGCGGCAACGGGATCTGAAAGTAATGGTATCTCCCGAATATCTCAATTCTTCGAACAGCACATATGCGCTCGCCAGTGTCGCATGGCCGCAGAGTTCGATCTCGCAGGTCGGCGTAAACCAGCAGATCTCATAGGCATCACCGCTCTTTACAAAGTATGCGGTCTCGGCCAGATTGTTCTCTGCCGCTATCGAAAGCATCACCTCGTCCGGAAGCCACTCGTCGAGCGGGACTACCGCCGCCGGATTTCCGCCGAATACCTTGCTCGTAAATGCATCGACCTGAAAGATCTGTAGATCCATTTCTTACTGCAGCTCCAATTCTTTTCTTCGCCAGTTGAACCAACCGCGAACGTGCAAACAAAAGAAAACAACGCTACCGAAGATCAGCGCCACGCTCTCAACAAAAAACCCGACCGTCATCCAGCTCAGGCTCGCGACCATCATTATCAGGAACCCGATCTTCTTCCTGCTTCCTATCAAATAGACACCGGTCAAACCGCAAACCGTTGCAAGCCAATCGATGCCGTAATATTGCATAGCTATTTCTTTACGACCGCCACAGCCTCTATCTCCACTTTTGCATCACGTCGGAGCCTTGCGACCTGGACCGTCGAACGCGCCGGGAACGGCGGCCTGAAATGCTTTGCATAAACCTCGTTCATCTTTGCAAAATCATTCATATCCGCGAGGAACACTGTCGTCTTCACCACATCGTCGGTCGAACTTCCCGAGGCCTTCAAAACCGAGGTGATGTTCTTCAAAGCCTGATCGGCCTGTTCCGCGATACCGCCTTCGACCAGCGTTCCTGTCTTCGGATCTGTCCCGACTTGTCCCGCCGTGTAAACGAATCCGTTTGCGATGATCGCCTGCGAATACGGCCCTATGGCCTTCGGAGCGTCTGCCGATTCGACAGCGCGTTTTGCCGCCGACTGTGCCTCGACGTGCTCACTCTCAATAGACGTAAACAACGCGAAAACAAGGCCGGCAAAACCGGCCAACAAAAAAGCTCCCCTCAACACGAAGAAGGGGTGGCGTCGTTTCGACGACGGGGTGGTTCTCTGTTCGTTCATACTTTAATCAGGCCTTGCCGCTATCGCCTGGATCTCGATCTTTGTATCAAAATGCAGATCCTTTACCGGCACGATCGCTCTCGCCGGACGATGATCGCCCATAATGCGTGCATAAACCTCGTTTACCTTGCCCCAAAGCTCGATATCCGACACGTAGATCGTCATCTGAAGCACATGCTGCAGATCGCTTCCCGCAGCCTTCAATACGGCCTCGACATTCCGCAGCGCCAGTTCTGTCTGCTCGCCTATTTCACCTGCAAACGGCTCACGCGTATCGAGCGTCATCGGCAGCTGCCCCGATACATACACAAGCCCGTTGTGTTCGATGCCCGGCGAATAATGCCCCTTCGGCTGCGGTTGATCTGATGGCTGAATTACTTTCATATCAGTTGTAGGCAAGCGCCAATATGGTCAGGTCGTCATGACGCGGTGCGCCGTTTCGAAACGTGTCGATATGTGCAAGGCAGTGCCGGATCATCTCATTCGGCGCCAGCGAATCGCTCCCGCAGATAGCATTGAACAGGCCCGTCGTTCCGTATTCCAAACCGTTCGGGTTCGTCGTCTCCGTAACACCATCAGTAAAAAGAAACAACCTATCGCCTTTGTGGAGCGTCACCTTGTTCACTTCAAATTCCGCACTGCAGAACATCCCCAGCGGCAGCCCTGAATGATTCAGCTCGCCAATCATTCCGTTCTTTAACAGGGCCGGTGCGAGATGGCCCGCGTTTGCGATCTCGACGTCGCCCGCGCGGTTTGCTTTGCCAAGTACGAGTGTCGCGTATTGGTTTGCCAATGAACTTTCGCAAAGCAGATGGTTCGCCCGCAGCATCAATTCGTTCAGCGGCATGCCTGTCGGCACCAGCGAATGAAAGATCGCGTGCAGGTTAGACATCAGCAGGCTTGCGGCCATGCCTTTGCCGGAAACGTCGCCGAGCAGAAAAAAGAACTCGTCACCGCGTTCGATGATGTCAACGTAATCACCGCTTACTATTCCCGCCGGATGATATGCAAAATCGACGTTCCAGACATCGCAAGCGATACCCGCCTTCGGCAGCAGGCCGCGTTGAATATCCGCCGCAAGCTGAAGATCGCTTTCGAGCGAGTTTCGCTGTTTGTCGGTCAAACAGCCGAGGCAAACCGTCATCAGCGGATCGTTCATTAATCGATCCGTTTCAACGGTTCCATGACAGTCGATACAAACGCCGTAGCCGCCCGATTCGAACCTGAGCAATGCCGCATCGACCTCGCCCAGCAAACGCGAAATGTCATCGTGCCGGCCTTCGCTCGTTCGCGCGCTTTCAAGCCGCTGCCGCCTGTCCAGCAGCTGCTCATGGATCATCGAATCAAAACCGGCATTCACCGTCGCCAATTCCATCTGTGCTATTGCTGTTTCCATGGCCGTTACCTTTTAGACAATATTGCCGCTTTCAGTTCCGCCGCTGCTATCAGATCCCTGCTAAATTCACATCCGCGACGTCGGTATAGTCTCCGTAAGCAGACGCAGTGATCCTCTATTCAGCGCTCACGTGACCCCAAAGTACATCCCATTCTTGCCTTGAAACCGCTCGCTTATCGACTCCGAAAATACACCCAAGTATCCTCCCCGAACTGACTCCTTCGAAAAACGAATAGTGCGACTTACTATCCACCGAAACGCTCCAAAGCATTATTTCATCGGCTGGGGCATTTTCGAGTTCGCTCACGTATGCATCGATGTCACGTACCATTTGCCTTGCGTGACGACTCTGCAAAGCGAGTTGTCCGACATGCCTTGAACGCCTTTTATATGTCTCGAGCATCGACCGTGCAGGAACACCTTTTCCGGAATGATGGATCAGCTCGTATTTTTTTGATCTGATCCCGTCTAGAATTTCATCCCGACTCCGAAAATTCGAACGTTGACAAAGAGCAACGAATATTTCGATATCGCTCGCC
>CAYTDJ010000358.1:0-3508 GCA_964436265.1 uncultured Chloracidobacterium sp.
CGTCCGCCCTCAAGCGTGACGAATGCCGCGATAGCCTGTCCTTTTAGCTCGTCCGGGCGGCCGACCACCGCAGCTTCGGCGACGGCTTCGTGCGAGACAAGCGCGGATTCAATTTCCGCGGTCCCGAGGCGATGGCCGCTTACGTTTATCACGTCATCGACGCGGCCCATTATCCAAAAATATCCGTGTTTGTCGCGGCGCGCACCGTCACCCGCGAAATACATCCCCGGGATCTCTGACCAGTAAGCCTGCTTGTAGCGTTCGTCATCGCCCCATAACGTTCGCAGCATCGACGGCCACGGATGTTTAATGACGAGATATCCGCCTTCGCCCGGGCCGACGGGTTTGCCTGACTTCGTTACGACATCGACAATGATTCCTGGCAGAGGACGCGTCGCGGTTCCCGGAACCGTCGGCGTTGCGCCGGGAAGCGGCGAGATCATTGCCGAGCCTGTCTCGGTCTGCCACCATGTATCGACGATCGGGCAATTGCCCTTGCCGATGATCTGGTGATACCACATCCATGCCTCGGGGTTGATCGGCTCGCCTACTGTGCCCAAAAGCCGAAGGCTGGAGAGGTCGTGCTTGAGCGGATGCTGTTCGCCCCATTTTATGAACGCGCGGATCGCTGTCGGAGCGGTGTAAAAGATAGTGATCTTGTGCCGCTCGATTATGTCCCAAAACCGATCCGGGGCCGGGTGATTCGGCGCACCTTCATACATGAACACCGTCGCTCCGTTGGCGAGCGGGCCGTAAACCACATAACTATGCCCGGTGACCCAACCGATGTCGGCGGTACACCAATAAATGTCCTTGTCCTTCAGATCGAATATGACCTTTGAGGTGTATGCAGTCTGAGTAAGATAGCCGCCGGTCGTGTGAAGTATGCCCTTCGGCTTACCGGTTGTGCCCGAGGTGTAGAGGATATATAGGGGATGTTCCGAATCAAGTTCTTCCGCCGGGCAGTCCGCATCCACGGTCTTTGTCAGTTCGTGCCACCAATGATCGCGGCCCGGACGCATCTTTATCTGCGAACCCGTCCGCTGATACACGATCACGTCCTTTACGCTCGGACAGTGTTCGACCGCTTCGTCAACGACTTCTTTGAGCTTGATCTCGGCACCGCGGCGATAACCGCCGTCTGCAGTAACGATCACTTTGCACTGGCCGTCATTAACACGATCGCGGATCGCGTCGGCCGAGAATCCGCCGAATATGACCGTGTGCGTCGCACCAATGCGCGCGCATGCGAGCATCGCAACCGCAAGGGCCGGAACGAGCGGCATGTAAAGGGCGACGCGATCACCAGACTTTACGTCAAGACTCTTTAGGACATTGGCAAACCGCGATACCTCCTGATGAAGCTGAAGATACGTGATCGTCTTGATCTCGCCGGGTTCGCCTTCCCAGATGATCGCTGCCTTGTTCTTGCGGGACGTCGTTAGATGACGGTCGAGACAGTTGTAAGAAATATTCAGTTTTCCGCCGACAAACCACTTTGCAAACGGCTCATTCCATTCCAGAACCGTGTCCCATTTCTTGAACCAATGAAGGGAGTCAGCTTGCTTAGCCCAAAAGCTCTGCGGGTCCGAAGCGGCTTCGGCATAGAGCGTCTCGTATTCTTCAAAGCTCTTGATATGCGCGTTCGCAGCAAACTCCGGCGGCGGCGGAAATACGCGCTCTTCGGTCAGGACAGATTCGATAGCGGTTTGATCAGACATAGTTTTTCCGATTATAGGTCATCGCGAAATGTCTTGAAAGACCTGCCGGGGAAAAGAACTGGAAGCCGGGACGGAAAATCCCTTATTGCGAAACTCTGGCGGTTGAATGGCGAACGACGATAGTTGGTTCGACGCTGACCTCTTGCGGAACGTCTCCGTTCGATCCATCAGAGAGGCGATCTAGCAGCGTTTTTGCGGCGATGCTGCCCATTTCGAACAAGGGTTGGCGGATGGTTGTCAGCGCCGGATTGTGGAACGCCGCGGCGTAGATATCATCAAATCCCAGTACGGAGACATCCTCCGGAACGCGAAGCCCCATTTCCTCGAGAGCCCTGATAGCGCCGATCGCGGACACGTCGTTGAACGCAAATAACGCCGTGAATTTTTCGCCTGTCGCGAGAAGTGTCTTTGTCGCGGAATAACCGACCTCAGGCGTCGGCGAGTCTCCCTGAAGCTGGACGGTGAGCAGCGGGTCGAGCGAAATGCCGCGTCTTGCGGCAGCCTGATTGATCGTGTCCCAGCGGACCTTTGTATCCGAACTGAACTCCTGTCCTTTGATAGCAGCAATACGGCGATGGCCAAGGTTATAAAGATGGCCGATGCCGAGTTCGGCAGCGTGTTGGTGGTTTAGAACTACGTTGGTGACGCCTTCGATCATATCGTGCCCGGAAACGTTCACGACCGGAAGCGTCGGGTTGAACCGGATGGGAGTATCGACCGCGATTATGCCGTCAACCTGACGTTCGATCAAAACGCGCGGGAGCTTTTCGAGAAGGTCTTCGCGGTGCAAATGGCTCGCGGTCAAATAAAAGAATTCGGCTCGCGATAGCGTCGATTCGACCCCATTCAGGACCATCGCCGAATATCCATCGCTTAGTTCCGGAACGATCACCCCGATCGTGTTCGTTTTTTGTACGCGAAGAGAACGCGCAAGATAATTTGGCCGGTAATTGAACTCTCTAGCTGCCGCAAAGATCCGGTCCTTTGTCTCCTGCGGGATCGAGTTTGCAGCCGGTGCGTCATTCAGGACCCAGGAGATCGTCGTTGGGGAAAGGCCGAGGTGTACGCCGAGGTCCTTGAGGCTCACCGGGCCGCGGCCTGATCCGGGCTCGGTCTTGTCTTTAGGGGATGAGCTTCGTCGGGGCATTGGCTCGTTAGTGTGACACAAAGAAAGAATCCTTCGCAATCAAGGAGTGAATTGGTAAGACCAATTCACTCAATTGTTTAGAAAACGTCCTTGATCTTCCGAATCCTGCCAGAATTCGCTTGACAGGAATGTTAATTACGGATACATTACCTCAACTAAAACGATTTAGTAAAACGATTTACTCACATTTCTTAATTTTTTAGAAAATTGAACGGGGACGGTGAAGCCCCGAGATCTCCGCAATCATAAACGGCTGAGTCTGGCTCGCCGGGTTTGGTAATACGTTTCTCAAGATCTAGGAGGATCCTATGCGCGAAGTTCACATTATTTTGACAAAGCTCTCCGCGGCGTCAATTTTTATCCTTTTGCTTGTTGTCTCGGCAAGCGCCCAGTTTCGAGCAGGCGTTCAGGGTACGATAACCGACGCAACCGGTGCTGTGGTCGCAAACGCGAAGGTCACGCTTACAAGCAAAGAGACCGGCCGAAAGCAGGAAACTACGGCGAGCGATGAAGGGTTTTACAGATTCTCGTCGCTCGCTCCGGGCCTTTATTCGATAACCGTCGAAAGTCAGGCATTTAAGAAGGCGGTGATCGATAATGTTCAGGTGGCGGCCGAGACGCTCGAAGGCGTAAATGTCAC
>CAYTDJ010000359.1:0-3499 GCA_964436265.1 uncultured Chloracidobacterium sp.
GTACACCGCCGTCTTGTGCGATCGCGAAATACTTGCCTTCCCCGCGGAGTGCGATGGTCTGCCATATCTCTTTAGTGCCGCCGATACTTCCGCACTGGATCGTGTTCACGATCATGTTCTTGCGGACAGCCTCGGCAGTAGTGATGAGAACGTCAGGTTCCTGCGCATAATTCTGAGGCGGAGCATCACCTACCAAAAATAGGATCTGGGCGAGTCCGCGGCCAGCTTTTGACCAGCCCGCATTTCTTACGCCTTCGGCCAATGCCTTTCGCACATTTTCCGGAGTATCGCCGCCTCCGCTCGCCTGATAGTCCATCAGCGTCGTATAAGCCTTGTCGAGGTCTTCCGTTATCGGCAGAAGCTTGGTGACGTATTCGTCCCCGATGTCGCGGTAGGCCACGAGGCCGACGCGAACACGCGGTTTCGAAGGCTTCTGCATCACTTCATTGATGATGCCCCAGATGCGCTGTTTCGCACCGTCGATCAGACCGCCCATTGAGCCGGTCGTATCCAGAACAAACACAAGTTCGAGCGTATCGCGCTTCTTATCGTCGTTCGGTTTAGTGGTCGTTGTAGTCGTAGTTGTTGTCGTCGTGGTGCGTGTGGCCCGTGTGGTAGTGCGTTGAGCAAAAGTTGCCGTGAAGGCGGCGAGAGTAACCACCGTCAAAAGGAAGGGCAGGATCGTTCGTTTCATACAAGTCTCCCGAATAGGTTTTGATATTGCCATTAAAGGCGGACAATTAGGGAACGTACGGATGAATACAGACTTGCAAGTTTTTCGAACTATTAGCCAAAAGCTAGATGACTTCCCGGATCAGTTGAATTGGATGGGAAAGCTCCTGAACAATCGAATAAGCACCGGCGAGCTTTGATGAGATCGAATCGAACTGGTCCGGATTCCGGAAAAAGAGAATTCCAATAGGATCGCCCGAATCGATCCGGTCACCGATCTTCAGTTCCGACGCAAAACCGACTCCGGGATCGACCTCGTCCTCGGCCTTGGTCCGGCCGCCGCCGATCTCGCAGATAGCGTTGCCGATAGCGAGTGTGTCAATGTCGGCGACGAAACCATTGCTTTTAGCAATGATCTCTCGTTTCATTATGCCGCCATCGAGAAGCATTTCAGGATCGTCGCAAACGGCAGCATCGCCGTTCTGGCATTCGACATTGAGCCGGAACCGTTCGAGTGCCTGTCCGCTCTCCAGTTTTGCTGTACACATCGCTTTTGCGGAATCGAGATCCGCGGCGATACCACTAAGCACGAGCATTCTGGCGGAGAGTTCGAGCGATAGCTCCCATGTCGGCATCGCGGCCGGTTCGATCTCATTCCGGAGTATCTTTATACACTCATATACCTCAAGCGCATTGCCGACGAACTTGCCGAGCGGCTGTCCCATATCAGACACAACAGCCTGTGTCCTGACCCCGAAACGTTCGCCTGTCCTGACCATCGCGGCGGCGAGCTTTTCCGAATCGCAAAGCTCTTTCATGAAGGCGCCGGAACCGGTCTTTACGTCGAGCACCAAAACATCGAGGCCCTCGGCCAGCTTTTTTGACATTATCGACGCTACGATAAGCGGTATGTAAGGTACGGTCGCCGTCGCGTCGCGAAGAGCATAGATCTTCTTGTCGGCAGGAGCGATATCGGCGGTCTGGCCGGACATTGCAAATCCGCATCTCTTGATGATGTCTCGAAATTCCTGAGTCGAAAGATTTACATTGAATCCGGGGATAGATTCAAGTTTGTCGAGCGTGCCTCCGGTGTGGCCCAGGCCGCGGCCGGAGATCATCGGAACCGCAACTCCGCAAGCGGCAACCAGCGGTGCGATCACCAGCGAAGTCTTGTCGCCGACGCCGCCCGTCGAATGTTTGTCGGCCTTCGGCATGTCGATATCCGAAAGGTCGAGGACTTCACCCGAATAGAGCATCGAACGGACAAGCGCTTCGCCCTCAGCGTCGCTCAAGCCGCGAATGAACATCGCCATTACGAGCGCGGAGATCTGATAGTCGGCCCACGACGAATCGCAAACGCCGTCGATGAACGCCCCGATCTCTTCGCCGGTCAACTCTCCGCCGTCACGTTTTTTGGCGATTATCTCTTGTGGTCTCATTCGTTCGGAGTACGAGCTTCAGCTCGCACTGCATTGCATCAGGATATCTCGTGGTTACGGAGGTACAGGCTAAAGCTTGCGCTCTAAACATACGACGGCTTCGGCTTTTACGGCTCGCCGTTCTCCGACCGAATCGACACCTTCACCGGTCTTGGCTTTTACGCTTACTCGGTTCGTTTCGACTTCAAGTGCATCGGCAATTCCTTTTCGGATCTCGTCGATATAAGGGCGAAGCTTTGGCAATTCCAGATGTACCGTCGAATCGACATTCGCGATCTCATAACCTTGCTGTTTCATTTCACCCACTGCGAATCTTAAAAAAACAAAGCTCTCTGCATTTTTCCATCGTTCGTCGCTGTTTGGAAAATGAGTCCCGATATCGCCGAGGGCTAGCGCGCCAAGGATCGCGTCAGTTATCGCATGCGTAAGAGCGTCCGCATCCGAATGGCCTTCGGCACCCAGATCAGATTCGATCACCACGCCGCCCAGAACGAGTGGACGGCCGGGGACGAGCCTGTGAATATCGCTGCCGAAACCGATCCTAAACATTTTTCATCAGAGCTTCCGCGAGAATGAGATCCTCGGGGTGGGTTATCTTGATATTACGAGAATTCCCTTCAACGATGGCGATCGGGTAACCGAGTTTTTCGACCAGAAAACAATCGTCCGTAACGGATTCATTAAGATCGGCTTTTTCGAACGCTTTTCTCAGCACTTCCCTCTTGAAAACTTGCGGTGTCACCGCCCGACGCAACTTATCTCGATCGAGCGTTGCTGCTATTTCACCGCCGCGAACAGATTTAATGGTGTCGGTAACTGGAGCAACCAGACATGCAGCACCGGTCTCGTTTGCTTTGGCGATCGTTCGTTCGATCTCGTCAACAGTTACCAGCGGCCGCGCACCGTCGTGAACAGCGACCATATCAATATCCTCACCGACCGCGTTTAGCCCGTTCCAGACGGATTCGGCTCGTGTCGAACCGCCTGCGACGACACTTTCCAGCTTTGGGAACAACGAACTATCGACATTTCCCATCCGGCGTTCTGAAAGTACCAGAACGATCTTATCGACCGACGGCGCTGCCTGAAATAGTTCCAGCGTGTGAACGATCACCGGTTTGCCGTTTATTTCAAGGAATTGTTTTGGTGTGTCCGATTTGAAACGCGATCCGGAACCGGCGGCGACGATGATCGCTGCGGTCTTCATCGCGGGGCATCAACCTCTTCGATGATCGTCCGTTCGCGAAGTTCGCGCGTCGCCTTGCGGAAACCGAGCGAACGCGAATCGTGGATCGACATATTGGAATCGCCGTTCTCTTCCGTTTTCTCTTCCCACAGACGGCCAAATATCATCTTGCCGGCGGTGGTTTGCAATACGCTTGTGACAG
>CAYTDJ010000360.1:0-3480 GCA_964436265.1 uncultured Chloracidobacterium sp.
AATTCAAACAAATCCTTCCTATGCTCAGGCGCATCACTGGTTCGCCCTTGCATTGGCTGCTATGAATAAACCGATCGATGCGCTCACTGAGATACAGATCGCCGAACGATTGGATCCGTCTTCCCTATCGATCAAATCCGCTGCCGGAATTGTCTATTTTTATGCGGGTAAATATGACGAGGGGATCGCGGAATGTGATAAAGCCCTTATGCAAGATCCTGGTTTCGTGCCCGCATTCAAGGTGAAACGATGGATTTTTTCGGCGAAGGGCGATCTAGTTTCGGCACGGGAATCTCTTGAGCGGGAACGATTGCTAAGCGGTGGCGATGCTTCTCTTCCAGGGTGGCAGATCATTTCGCTCCAACTATCAGACATCGACCCCGATTCAAAAAGAAGATCTCTTGAGACTCTTGAAAAGGTAGTTCTCGACGACGACATCCGAACAAATCCATTTACCTATTCTGTAGAGATCGCTTTGGCCTTTTTGCATTTAGGGGATCGTGAAAACGCGCTGAAGTGGCTTTCGAAAGCAGAGGCCACCGGAACACACAGCTTCAACCTGATCGATGCTGACCCAAGATTTAGTGAACTGAGGCGCGATCCTCGCTTTGAAAAACTAACTTCCACTCTGAAAAGGAAGTAGATGTCTGCCTCCCTTTAGCCAGCCCTTTCCATTGTTTGACCAAGCTATTTTCCAATGACAGAATATTGCGGGATAGCTGACCGCTTTTAATGCAAGAGCCAGAAGACAACTCGGTCGACACTCTGAAAGGAAGACGTGTCGGGGCCTATCAGTTAGAGAATGAGGTCGGCCGCGGCGGAATGGGCGCGGTTTACCGGGCGGTTCGTGTAGATGGGGAATTTGACCAGGTTGTAGCGGTTAAATTGATCAAACGCGGAATGGATACGGACATGATCCTTCGCCGCTTTCGTCGCGAACGGCAGATACTTGCAACCCTAAACCATCCTAACATTGCATATTTCTTGGGCGGCGGATCAACAGATGATGGACTTCCTTATTTTGTAATGGAGTACATCGATGGCCTGCCTTTGTTCAAATACTGCAGCAATAACCAATTAACGATTCGAGAACGTCTCCTCGTCTTTCGACAAATATGTTGGGCGGTGGCCGCTGCTCATGAAAAGCAGATAGTACATCGCGATCTGAAGCCATCTAATATCATGGTCAAACCCGATGGAAAGCCAAAACTCCTCGATTTCGGAATCGCGAAGGTTTTGGATCCTGAGCTAATGGTGACCGATGGCGAACCGACAGCGACCCAGTTGCGAGTAATGACTCCGGAATATGCGTCACCGGAACAGGTTTCCGGAGAGAAACTGGACTCCGCTTCGGATATTTACTCACTTGGGGTCATTCTTTACGAATTGCTGACGGGACATCGTCCATACCGAATTCGTCGTCAACTTAATGACGAGATCGCACGAGTGATCCGTGAAGAAATTCCGACAAATCCAAGCGGAAGCATAACGAGAGAAGGTGATCTTGTTCCAGAGAATGGAGGTGAAATGTCTCTCGAAAAGATCTTCACAACACGAAGATCGTCGGCAGACGAATTGCGTCGTGAACTCTCGGGCGATCTGGACAAGGTTGTACTTAAAGCGCTTCGTAAACGTCCCGCGGAACGTTATCGATCGGCGATCGAATTTGCCGACGATATCACGAAATACTTGGACGGCCGTCCGGTGTCCGCTGAATATTACGTTTCGATGACGGATATTGCAGTGCCGCGAAAACGGGAGAACCTTTCGATCGCCATTCTGCCATTCAAGGTGATCTCCCGTGGGGACGATCCGGATACGGGGAACGAATTCGTCGGACTTGGATTGGCGGACGCATTGATCTCACGCCTCAGCGGCGTCCAGCGATTGGTTGTGAGGCCAACCACATCTGTACTCCCGTTTGGTCAGACGACGCCGTTTGAGGCAGCAAAAAGGTTGGATGTGGATTTTGTTCTCGACGGAAACGTTCGGGTCATTGGTGGGCGGATCCGAGTCTCGGTGCAACTGTACAGTTCGGCACGTGACACCGCTGAATGGGCGAAGGCGTTCGATAAAGAAGTCGGGGATGTGCTTGAACTCGAAGACTCGCTGGCGGAACAGGTGACATCCGCGCTGCTTCCGCAGATCACCGCCGAAGAACGGAGACGTTTGGGCCGACGGGGTACCAATTCTCCGGAAGCTTACGGAGCATATCTTCGAGGACGTTATTTCTGGAGCAGGTTCACAGACGAAGGGCTTATAAAGGCCGTCGACGAGTTTAACAGGGCAATAGAAATTGACCCTGACTACGCATTACCATATCTCGGGATCGCGGATTACTATATTTGGGCGGCAATTTTCGGACAGATACCCTCATCGGACGGCTTTCCG
The DNA here is from genome assembly GCA_964436265.1 of uncultured Chloracidobacterium sp. Classification (GTDB taxonomy): domain Bacteria; phylum Acidobacteriota; class Blastocatellia; order Pyrinomonadales; family Pyrinomonadaceae; genus OLB17. Next base: position 2,392 of record CAYTDJ010000360.1, read on the forward strand.
AAAGCACGCGATGCTGCACGAAAAGCACTTGAAATAGACGACTCTCTCGGTGAAGCTTATTCCATATTTGCCTTTGTCGTCTTGCTTTATGATTGGAATTTTCAGGATGCGGAACAACTCGCGAAAAAAGCCGTCGAGTTTAGCCCAAACAACCCCTTCGCCCATGAATGCTACTCAAACTTCCTGACGGCCCAGGGCCGATTTGAGGAAGGGATCGCGGAAATACGCCGAGCTGAGGCACTAGACCCGGTCTCGCCAAGAGCGATCCTAATGACCGCATGGACTCTCTATCAGGCTCGCCGGTTTGACGACGCGGTCGAAAAGGCTCGAAAGGCAGTCGCAATGCAAGATAACTTTCCCCAGGGTTCTCTTCATCTTGGGAACGCGTTGATCCACATTGGGAATCTAGACGAGGCTGTCAGCGTTCTTCGGCAAAGCGCCGAAGGTTGGGGCCGATCGGGGCTGCCGCGCTATATCTTGGCTTTTGCTCGAGCGGCCCAAGGAAATAAGGATGCGGTACAGAAGATACTTCAGAGGATGCTTGCTCTCGAATCTGAAAGCTACATCAAGCCGTATTTCATCGCGATGGCCTTTGTTGCTGCAGGTGAACACGACAAAGCATTTGAATATTTTCAAAAGGCGATAAACGAACGCAATGAATGGCTGCTCTGGTTCGGCACTGATCCGAAGCTGGATCCTATTCGGAACGATCCTCGCTATCTTCAATTACTGAGACAAACTAATAATCCCATAGTCGACCGAAACATCAGTTTCACGACCGACTCTGCCAACACCGGTGAAAGAGAAAGGTCGATCGCAGTCCTCCCTTTTCATTTTGTTTCTGCAGGCGAGTCTGGTTCTTCGGAGGGTGAGTACTTAAGTCTGGGCCTGGCTGACGCCGTCACCATGCGGCTTTCCAATATTAGAAAATTCATAGTAAGGCCTACAAGCTCCGTATTGCCTTTCGCAGCTCGGGAGATCGATCCCATGACCGCAGGAAGAGAACTTGGTGTGGAATTTGTTATAGACGGGATCATCCGTCGAGTCGGCGACCAGATTCGCGTTACCGCGCAACTGCTGGATGTACGT
>CAYTDJ010000361.1:0-3477 GCA_964436265.1 uncultured Chloracidobacterium sp.
CGTTAGCACACCTGTTAGGCACGTAACGATCGCCGGGATCGTTGAGAGGATTCCCTCGGGATCGAAGACCTTCGCCGATCGCCAAATATGGTTTTCGGTCAGAATGGTCCGGTCAAGCCACGCGGCGAGATTGCACGCCTTATCGTCGATCGTCGTTGCCTCGCATCCCGGCACCGGGACCACGCTCATCAAAATCCAGTAGATCAGCAGTAAAGCTACGCCAATAATGGATTGCTGTTTCCAATTAGTATGAATGAATATCAGCGATACGATCAGATAGCAGACGGCGATCCGCTGCAGAACGCCGGGTATCCGCATCATTCCGACGTTGTACGGGACAACAATATAGCCGGCCAGCAAGAACACAGTTACAACACCGGCGGTGACTCCCGCGACTATCAGCGCCGTCGTCTTCTTATCCCACAGATAAAGAAAAAGTGCAGCCGAATATGCGAGAACGATCAAGATCTTCAGCGCGTATGGAATGGTCGTGTCGGCAAAATTAAAGAACGGGATCGCCGACATCAATATGCCGACGGCGAAGATCGTCGCGGCACGTTGAATGATCTTAAGATAGAGAGTCTTTGTGACGCCCTCAGCAAGCCGTTTTCCGAGAGCAATAGGAATTGCGACGCCGACGATGAATAAGAAGAAAGGAAAGATGTAGTCTGTTGGCGTTATGCCGTGCCATTCTGCGTGTTTTAGCGGACCGTATATTGCAGACCATGTCCCGGGATTATTGACCAGTACCATTCCGGCGATGGTCATTCCGCGGAAAACGTCCAGAGATACAAGGCGCTCACTCATCGATCAAAACAGAAATGGAAAATGAACAACAATGCATTGTCCATTTTCCATTGCAACTTGTCCATCCGGCTACCAGCCTTTCCGCTCACGCGTGCCGGTTATGTGGGCCGTATGATGTTTCGAGTGCCACGCATAAAGTGCAAGGGCTCTTTCCAGAGTCCAGTTCCCTGTTTCCGGATGAACGAATTCTTTCGCGAAGTCAGCGTCGGACATATTCCTCAGTAACTCTGCCCATCGGGCGTGCACGCCATCGATGATGCTTAGCGAGATATCGATCGGCAGCTTACTGTCGGCCAACTCTGCCCAACGGTCTTCGTAATATGGCCTAATAGTTGGGGCCTCGTCTTCGGTCAACGCGAGTTTGAACCGAATGATCGAGTTCATATGGCTGTCGGCAATGTGATGAACGGTCTGCCGTAATGTCCAACCGTCCGGACGATATGGCGTATCGAGTTGTTCGTCGGAAAGACCGTCAACCGCCGTTCTTAATTTCAACGGAAGTTCGGCGATCGTTTCGACGTTTTCACTTTGGGACGGAAAATTAGCGATGTCGAATTTTCCGATCGGAAATCTCAGGTCGAGTTCTTGTGTAGCTATACTCATAAAAATTCCCTCTATGGTAAATATGAATCCTCAAACCGCGTGAACTGCTTCAGAAAAACGAGTTTGATAGTATCGGTCGGGCCGTTTCGCTGCTTGGCGATTATCAACTCGGCGATGTTCTTTTCCTCTTCCGGGAGCGAGTCCACCTCTTTCGCATAGTAATCCGCACGATAAATGAACGCAACGACGTCAGCATCCTGCTCAATGGAGCCCGATTCGCGAAGGTCCGACATCATCGGCTTTGGAGGATTACGCGCCTCCGGCGCACGCGAAAGCTGAGAAAGCGCGATGACCGGCACGTTAAATTCTTTAGCCAGAGCTTTCAGGTCACGCGAGATCTTTGATACTTCCTGCTGTCGGTTTTCGTTCCTTCCGCCGCCGCCCATAAGCTGGAGATAATCGATGATCACAAGATCGACTTTCTTTTGCTCGACCGCTAGCCGCCGCAGTTTCGCGCGCATCTCAAGCACGGTAATTCCCGGGGTGTCATCAATATGAAGGTTGGTATCCGCAAGTACGCCTATTCCCTCGGCAAGTCTTGTCCAGTCTCGGGTTGAAAGCGAGCCGGTCCGCAGCATTCGAGCATCGATCGAGGCCTGTGCGCTCAACATACGCATCGCCAGTTGCTCCTTCGACATTTCGAGCGAAAAGATGGCCACGACGGCCTTCTCATTCACGGCTGATCTCTGCGCAATATTCAGAACAAGCGCCGTTTTCCCCATCGAGGGACGCGCCGCAATAATGATCAGATCGGAGGGCTGGAGTCCGGAGGTGATGATATCAAGGTCGCGAAATCCCGTAGCCAATCCTGTAAGAGCGTGTGTATCGCGCTTTGCAAACTCCTGGATCTTTTCGAAAACACGTTCAGCCACCGGCTGAAAATGTGTAAATCCCTCACGTTCCTTTTGCTCGGCAAGGGCAAATATCATCTGCTCGGCGTGGTCGAGGATGGACTGTGCATCCTGTTCCTCTTCCAGTGCCTCACTCGTGATCTGATTGCACGTCCGGATCAGGCTGCGCATGGTCGATTTTTCCTTTACGACGCGAATGTAATCGGTCAGATCGGAAAAATGTGGCAACCCGTACGTCAGGTTCGTAATAGATGCGACTCCGCCTATTGATTCCACCGAACCATCCTTCTTCAGTTCTTCACCGATCAGGATAGGGTCGATCCGCTGCGACGCTTCGAATAGTGATGTCATCGCGCCGTAGATCCGCCGATGCAGCGGCGAATAGAAATCCTCGGGCTTCAAATGCTCGACAGCCTGCGTGATAAGCGAATTGTCCAGCAGTATCGCACCAAGGATCGCACGCTCGCTCTCTTCGCTGGAAGGCAGCGGACGCTCTAAAAACTGTTCTCGTCGCGGTTCAGGAAATGCAGCCATTGATTACTTATATGATCAGGATAGGTGTAAATAATAACGATATTAAGATTGCGTGACAAAGAAAGAAATGCTGATTTTTTGTTGGGTTTTTCGACAATTTCAAACAGACCCTCGACCATGAAAAAACTGCATCCGCCGAAACGAATGCAGTTCAATGATTTACGAAAATGAGTGGCCGAATGAATTATTCCGCCGCCGCTTCCGCCGCCGGTTCGTCAACAACTGCTTCGGCTTTTGCCTTACGGCCTTTCTTCTCCGCCTTTGGCGATTCTGCCGCATCTCCGCCTTCGGCGGTCACCGAAACCGGAACTTCGAGAGTCACTTCACGGTGCAGCTTTACCTTTACCGTGTAATCTCCGGTTTCTTTGATCGCATCGCGAAGACTGATCTTGCGACGGTCGATCTCGTAGCCTTTGGCCTGAAGGGCCTCAGCAATGTCCATTGAAGTAACGGAACCGAAAAGCGTACCGCCTTCACCGGCTTTTCGCTCAAAGCTCAGTTCGATCGAGCCCATCTGCTCCTTCTGTGCTTCGGCTGTTGCCCTTTCTACTGCGGCCTTTTTCAGCAATGCCGCGCGTTCCTGTTCGATCTGCTTTACGTTGCCTTTGGTCGCGAGCGTCGCCAACCCCTGCGGAAGCAAATAGTTTCGGGCGTACCCCGCCCTTACCTTAACTATCTCACC
>CAYTDJ010000362.1:0-3470 GCA_964436265.1 uncultured Chloracidobacterium sp.
CCTTTTGCCGTCTCAAGACCTCTCGCGATGAGCAACTCTGAATCGCTCGCAAAACAGATCGCACACCTGCTGAAGGCCGAAACGCCGTCGGCAGATCTTACTGCGATCCTGGCGAGCCTCGAAAGCATAAACGCCCGTCTCGACAAACTCGAGGCGGGATCGGGTCGACTGCAGCCAACCGTCCTCGATACTCGATCGAATCATCCTTCCCTCGACAAATACGCGATCGCGGAAGCGATCGCAGACGCCGTGATCGACGGAAAGCCAGTTGAAAAGGCCTGTACGTTCGAACCGAACAACAGGCCTTGTGATCACTGCGCTATGTGCAGTTCTCGCGGATTCTAGCGTAGCGAAGAATCAACGTCCGTAATTTACTTGGTTGCGTTCGCAGCCGGAGCTGAATTAGCAGGAGCGTTTGCCGGAGCCTGAGTCCTGCGCATCGAGTTCGGATCGCCGATGTCCGGAGCCTGCCGGCTTTCCGGAGCTGCTTCGAAATACTGCTCCTCCTTAAACCCAAGCAATCCTGCCGTCAGCACCGCGGGAAACGAGTTTCGCGTGGTGTTGTAATCATTGACTGCCTTTGAGAAGTCCTGCCTTGCAACGTTGATCCGGTTTTCGGTTCCGGCCAATTCGGTCTGAACATTCATGAAGGCTTCGGTCGAACGAAGTACCGGGTAATTTTCCTGTAAGCTCAATAGCCTGCCGATCGTGCCCCCAAAGCTATTGTTCGCATCGATTATCGCCTGTCGCTGCTCAGCCGATTTGTCTCCGCCCTGGCCGGCCGGTGCTGCCTGTTGAGCATTCAGAAGCCGCGAACGTGCATCTGAGATCTGTCCGAAAACTTCCTGTTCCTGAACTCCTGCCATCTGTGCGGCCTTTACAAGATTTGGGATCAGGTCGGCCCGTCGCTGCATCGCACTTTCGACATCGGACCACTTGTTTTTAACGGTCTGTTGTTTGGCGACAAGTTCGTTATAGCTGCATCCGCTAAGTGCAAAGACAGCAAACAAAGCGATACTCAATAAAATCAGTCTTCTCATAGTTTCAAATTCCCCCTTCTGTTAGCCTTCAGGCGATCGGCCTGTTTTATTTCTTCCCTACCGCATCGACAGAATCGATCACTTTTTCGATCTGCTCCATATATTCGGCGAATAACTCATTGGCGGATCTGTCTGTAAGGCGTGCCCCAAAATTCTTTTCCCGAATATTGAATATCTTCTCGAACGTTATACCGTTCAGACCCAGTTGCTGCACCGTAAGAGCAACTATCGCGTGTTTTTTCGCCGGCGGTTCAACCCCGTGGAGCATGAGTACCGCGCTAAACAACGCGGCAAAACTCGCCAGGCTTTCGGCCATCAGATTCGTCAATCCTTCGACCGAGGCAGATGCAGGAATGTATTGCCTCCGAAGCAATATCAGTTTGCTGCGCAGTTCGTATTCGACCTGATGTCGAAGAAAGACATCGCTGATCTTCAGTCCTTCGAGAACGTCCGTACCGTACAAAACCTTCCGGGCCTTTTCCATTTGATGGAACTCGATCGGAAATACGTCGGCTGCGTTTTGGAGTTCGCCAACGGTGAAATAGACCGGGATCGGATGCCCCATTTTATGCCATTCGCGCATGCAGGCGTGAGCATTTCTGAGGTCCACCGGAGCTATCTTGTGAAGCGCGATAAGGATGTTATAGTCCGAATGTTCCCGAACAAAGTCACCGGCTGCCGCCGAGCCATAAAGAAGGACCGCAGCGAGATTCTTTCCATGGGTCGCCTTCAGATCGTCAATAAATGCCGCGAATTGATGCTGCATATTTACCAGTCACCTCCTGCCCCGCCCCCTCCTGCATCGCCACCCCCAAAACCGCCCCAGTCAGAGCTTCCACCGCCCCAACTGCTGCTGCCCCAATCGCTGCTGGATGAGGAGCCACCGGAACTTCCGATCGCTGACCCGATTATCCAGGGCAGAGCGCTCGATCCACCGCCGCCAAAACCGCCGCCCCACCGGTCTCGATCCCGCTTCGATTTTCCCCCGCCGCCGCCTCGGTTCGCGAAGATCAATACCAGGATAAAGCCGATAACGACAAGGCAACAAAATGTCGAATAGAGGGCCTGCGAGCCGGACATACCGCTTTCAGGAGCCTGCGGCGTTGGCGTTGCCGGAACAATTCCGTTCTGTTTCTGGTCGATCGTACGGATATAGGCGTCTAGGGTATCCGTGATCCCTTTCGCATAATTGCCTTTTCGGAATTCCGGCACCAGATATTGGCGTTGAATGCTTCCGGCAAGGGCGTCTGGGAGTTCGTCCTCCAGGTCGCGTCCAACCTGAGTGAAATACTTTCTGTCATCGATCGCGACCAACAGAAGTGCTCCGGGATTGTCTTCGTTGGCCGAACCGACTTTCCATCCGCGATATACAGCAAGCGAGTAATCGAAGATCGGCCGGTCGCCGGTGGTCTTTATGACGGCGACGACCAGCGTTACGCCCGAACGTTGTCTGAAGTCTCGAAGTTTTTGTTCAAGTGCCGCCTTTGCCGATTCATCGAAGACACCGACGTAATCATTTACGGCATTATTCGTAGGCGGAAGCGGAGATGTGTTCTGATCCCATTGACCGCGGGAAATAACGGGTGTGACCGCCAAAAGTAGCAGTATAGTTGCTGCGACAGAAATCAGTTTTGCCGGGGCAAAAAAATAGTTCATTCCGTGTAGCGATATTGTGTCAAATCAGAACCAAATACGAAAGTTTGTATTTCCGGGTTCCGATTACTTTTTTTCGACTGAAACGATCTTTGCTCGGAAGATCCGCATCGCTTTTCGGACCGAAGGATGAGCTTTCGCGTAGGCCAAGAGTTCCTCAGCTGTGGGGTTTTCGGAAAGTTTGGGAAGTTCGACAGATTCGTCCTCGGTTTCGAAATCAGGAATGGAAATGGAAAGAGGTGAGCGTGCCGGAGCGGCCGCCGTGCCGCCCGAATTTGCCGACATCGAATTTAGGTTCTGTGGAGTGCCGATCGCGAGTTTCACGATCTCCGATGCCGCACGTATCGGCAGCAGGTCATCGCCCGTAATTTCCAGCTTACGTTCAAACGCCTCGTCAAGGGCTTTGTCTTCGATATGTTCGAGATCCTCGGACGAGATAGCCGGAAGCTTTACCGGCAAAGAAGCTATGAAGCTCGGATCTGACGTATAGCGAACCGATTCTTCGACAAATTCAGGTTCAGTGACGACGAGGTCTGGTTCAACCGGTTCATCTAGATCGCGATATCCGATGCCGAGGTCAGGTTCTTCGGCATCAGAGGTTTCGAGCCGGTTTTCCGTATCTGTGACCTGGCTAACTACCGAAGCGGCCAAGACCTCTTTTTCAGATTTCAGAGTTTTTTTTTCCGGAGCAGCAGAAGCGAGCGGTTTGGATTCGGCGGAAGCTGCAAGACTGCGGGATTCGAGACCTGCAAGCCTTTTGATGATCTCTTTAATTGT
>CAYTDJ010000363.1:0-3462 GCA_964436265.1 uncultured Chloracidobacterium sp.
GGACCTTGCGGGGAAGATCCAAGTTGGCCTTTTCAACATAATGCAGGAGGGCGATGTGCAGATCAAAGGGTATCCGGTCCGCCTTCCCCTCGACGTTTTGCTTGTGTTCTCAGCCAACCCGGAAGACTATACGGCACGCGGAAAGATAATCACGCCTCTTAAGGATCGCATCGGTTCTGAGATCCACACCCATTACCCGGCAGATGTTCAGCTCAGCTCATCTATCACGCGCCAAGAAGCATGGATAAACCGCGATGGATTTGAGGGATTGTTGGCCGAGGTGCCCGAGTTTATTGCTGAACTTATTGAACAGATCGCTTTTGAAGCTCGCGACGATCAACGTGTAGATAAACGGAGCGGCGTTTCGCAGCGGTTCTCTATATCGGTTCTCGAATCGGCGACTTCGAATGCCGAGCGTCGGGCGTTGATCACAGGAGAAAACATGATCGTTCCGCGTATCTCGGACATTTACGCTGCATTGCCCGCGATGACCGGAAAGATGGAGTTGGAATATGAAGGCGAACAGATCGGTGCGACCAGACTAGCGAAGGATCTTATTAAACGAGCTTGCGGTGTTACCTTTGAAGGGTTCTTTCTCGGCATTGATTTCTCACGAGCGATCGCGTGGTTTGACGAGGGAAATAAACTCTTGCTTTCGGATACGGCGTCCGCGGAAGAATGTGTAGGTCTGCTCGATAGTGTTCCGGATCTGATCGATTCGACACTTGTGCCGCTCGGATTCAAGCGAGAGGATGAAGCAAAATTGGTTTCCGCCTGCGACTTCGTTCTCGAGGGACTTTACGCGCAAAACAAGATCGCCCGAAACGAATCCGGCGGCTTTGAAGCAGTCACGAAAGCCAAGCGTGATCGTCGAGGGATGATCTATGAAGATTTCACCGATATAGAGGGCTACAATTAACAAAAGCCGCGGCGGACCCTGCCAGATCCGTCGCGGCTTTCGCCTTCCCCTTGCTCGTTCTTCTTGGACTACTTAACGTCTGAAGTAAACGCGTTCGTACTTCTTGGTCTTTGGATTTATCTTGTAGGTATACAGCGCCGAACCGCCTGCACCTATAGCGGCACCGATCAAAGCGCCCTTCTTCCCGCCTAACAATCCGCCGATCAAAGCGCCCGCACCTGTTCCTATACCAATGTTGATCACATTTCGATGCCGATCGTAAACGTTAGGCTTTTTATATTCGTCACAGATCAATTCCCCGTATCGGTTCTCGTAGCAGCCTGATTGGGCTGAGGCTGAAGCCGAAAGCATCGGGATCGCGACCGCCATCATTGCGAACATCATAAAAGTTGTAATTAGCTTTTTCATTACCGTTTCCCCCTCAATAGGTAAAAGTTTTCAGGAGGTTTCTCGCTCCTTGCCCTACACATTACAAAGTGTGTGCCACGGCGGTTAATATGTGTGTACACAATATTTACACATAGAACGGGTCGCAATGACAGAGGATCGGTAATACGATTTCGGTTATCGAAATGCCGAATGGTGTGATGGCAGACAGAGTCTTTACACAGCATTACAAAAGCAACGCCTCCGCGCGAGACGGAGGCGTTACCTGCGTGCTAATTTTCGGACCCGTCAATAACGACGCTGTTTCGGATTGAGCTTGTAGGTGTACAGAGCTCCTGCTCCTGCGCCGCCGAGAATTCCCAGCCCGACGCCGCGCCGGCCGCCCAAAAGACCGCCGACAAGAGCGCCCGCTCCGGTCGCGATGCCGATGTTGATCAGGTTACGGTGACGCCGATAAAAGCTAGGCCTTCGTTGTGCGGTGTAGCCTTGGACGGCATATCTGGGCGTTGCGCGACGTACGGTTCGCGATGCTGTTGCCTTTCGGTATTTGCGTTTACAGGTCTGTGCTTCGGCCGACATTGGCAGCGTTACTGCAAAAACAAGAAACGCGAGTGCGATGATCAAAAACTTTTTCATGACAAGTTTCACTTCCTCCTAAAATTATTCTCGCGGAGAGAGATATGTGCTAAGTTTTTTGGAGAGAGTAAAGCTGCCTGGAGCGAGTGTGGTTGAAACTAATATATCCGCATGACCTCTCGATTGCAAGATGAAGTTTATCCGCTATTCAAAATTCAAGGGTTTCGACGTCTCAAGCCTCGATCTCGGCGGGCTGATGGATGCTCTCTCAAATCAAATACTCGATTCGGGTTATAACGAAGATTACTGGTGGACGCGGCAGAGAAACAGCGTGGACGATTCGCTTGATGCCTTGCGGCAGGCGATACTGCAGGCACTGCTAGATCAGGAAGTCCTTACCGAACACGACGTTGAGCAAATGCTTGCTGATAACGACGGCAAGTTCAAAGGATCGCTTCTGGAAGAATTGATCAACCAATTGATCGAACGGCTCGTCGAAGAAGGCTATTTGAATCTGAAAGAAGTGCCACAAGACCCGCGTCGCGAAATGCAGAATGGCGACGGCCAGGGCGAGATCGGACAGCCTCTGCCGCGAGATATCAAGTTTGAGGTCACGGAGAAGGGGCTTGATTTCCTCGGGTACAAAACGCTGCAGAAACTGCTCGGAAGCCTTGGAAGATCGTCGATCGGCAGGCACGAAACGCCGCAGCTCGATACCGGCGTCGAGGCTGCGTTGAGCTCGAAACAATATGAGTTCGGCGATACGATAAACCTTGACGTCAACGCGACGCTGCTCTCGGCGATCAACCGCGAGGGTTTGGGCGTGCCGTTAAACCTTGAATACAAAGATCTTCACGTACACCAGCAGGATTACAGGTCATCGTGCGCGACGGTCGTAATGCTCGATTGTTCACATTCTATGATCCTCTACGGCGAGGACCGTTTTACGCCGGCAAAGAAGGTGACGCTCGCCCTGGCACACTTGATCCGTACGCAATATCCCGGCGACAGCCTGAAGATCGTCTTGTTTCATGACGGGGCCGAGGAACTGCCTATCGCGAAACTCGCATCGACCCAGGTCGGGCCTTATCACACAAATACTGCCGAAGGGTTGAAGCTTGCGCGGCGTATTCTAAACGCCCAGCGCAAGGAAATGAAGCAGATCGTGATGGTCACGGACGGCAAGCCGACAGCCGCGTTCATCGAACCATCAAATGCCGCATTTCTCAGCTATCGCCGATATTCCGAAACGGTTGCCGGTGAACAGCGTCTCTTATACAAGAACTCGATGGGCAACGATCCGTTCGTGATGGCTGAGACGTTCAAGGAAGTGCAGGCGTGCCGGAAAGCCGGCATCATGATCAACACGTTCATGCTTGCCAGCGACCCTTACCTCGTCGAATTCGTTAAACAAATGACCGCGATGACGCGGGGCAAAGCCTATTTCGCAAATCCAAATAACCTAACCGAATTCGTCCTGATGGACTTTCTGAAGCGGCGATCCAGCAGGATCCGATGAGCAATAAATCATTGACAGTTTAACAATGTCATGTTATCGTTAAACCGTCTTTAGCAATAGA
>CAYTDJ010000364.1:0-3459 GCA_964436265.1 uncultured Chloracidobacterium sp.
CGCTTGATCTCGGTTTCCGATGCTATATAGCCGAAACTTGACCATTGGTCGCCCTCGACTATTTTTCGAAATATCGTGTATGCCTTATCCTTATCGCCGTTGTAAAGGAAGTAATTCCCAATGCCGTAGCCGAGCGATGCCGACCCGAGTGTGTTCGCATCGCCGCGGATCGTCGAAAGAAGGTTTTCCGGTCTGACCTCGTCGCGGTTCAACTTGATGAGTTTCAGGTAATCGTCATTTTCTATCACTTCGATCTCGTTCGGCATCGAATCGAGCAGTCGCCTCGCATCTTTCGCTTTGCCCATCCTGCGGAGCGTCATATAACGCCAGTAGACCGTCGCGACGAGCATGTCATTGTTCTTCGATACTTTCTGACATGCGGCATACGCCTGTTCGGCCTTTTTGAAATTTCCAACTAGGTAATACCCAAGTCCTAGGTGATACCAAATGTTCGACTGCAGCGTGCTCGTCGGAATATTTCGTGCGTTCGGCAAACCGTCCGGTTCGATCTCATCGGCTTTCCCTTTGATCAACTTCGCAGCATGTTCCAAGTCCCTAATTGCGTCGTCGAAACATCGCAGCGTGATGTAGCGGTGCCCGCGATGGCGAAACATTCGGGCATCGTTCGGGAATTTCTTTATCCCTTCCGTGAAGATCTTGATCGCCTCTTTGTATTCGCCCGCATAAGCCGTTCGCCGTCCGTACCAGATCAACTCATCCGCGTTGTCGGGATTCTTGGTATAAGCCTCACGTGCAATGGCGAGATTAGCCTCGTAGGTTTTCGCAGTCGATTCTGAAAATGACGGAATTACCTGCTTCGCGGAATCGACACACGGTTGGGCTGTCGCTGAAACGGCCGCAACTGAAAGGAGAATGAGCACGGCGAATGTCTTCATGGCGAACATATTATCAGACGAAATCATCGTCCGGCGACTTGGCTTGATCTTGTTCTTTGTTTTATCGCAGCAGATGATTGAAAATATCGAAACACGAATATAACTAAAAGGAACACGGAAATAATGTCTATCAATTCAGTTTCTTATTCGCTCCCGCCAAAGATCGAGGACGCAATAAAGGAGCAGATCGACCTTTGGAACTCGGAGAATACGATCCATCGGATATGGGAAAAGGATGCTTCCGTCTGGTCAAACGAAGATGAAGCAAAATGGCTCGGCTGGCTGACGATCGTTTCCGAAGAGATCGGAAACACAAATGGCTACCACGAGCTGCAAAAGGATATCGAGATCAGCGGATTTGACGATGTGCTGCTGATGGGAATGGGCGGCTCATCGCTGTGCCCCGAAGTCTTGTCAATTACATTTGGCAAGAAGAACTTTCACATTCTTGATTCTACGGACCCTGCACAGGTAAAGGCAGTAGAGGAGAAACTAGACCTTGGTAAAACGCTCTTCGTTGTTGCCAGCAAGTCCGGCTCGACCCTCGAACCGAATTGCTTCAAACAGTATTTCTTCGACCGCGTCTCACAGATCACAGATCGTCCGGGCAAACAGTTTGTAGCGATCACTGATCCGGGATCCAAAATGGAGCAGATCGCGAAGGCCGATGGTTTTCGACATATTTTCTACGGAAAGCCGGAGATCGGTGGACGGTTTTCTGCGTTGTCAGCGTTCGGCTTGGTCGCGGCTGCCGCGATGGGATTGGATGTTGATATTCTCCTTGCACGCGCGAATGCGATGGCAGAACTCTGCAAACGTGGGGACCCGGCTGAAAATCCCGGTGCTTTGCTCGGGCACGTCCTTGGTGTTTGTCACGCTCAAGGGCGAGACAAATTGACGATCTTCACGTCACCCGAACTGTACGATCTCGGTGCGTGGCTTGAACAATTGATCGCCGAATCTACCGGCAAGAACGGCGTCGCGATCATTCCGGTCGATCGCGAACCGATCATCGACGCCGAGAATTATTACAATGACCGCGTGTTCGTTCACCTAGCGTTGAAGGGCGGAGCAACAGATGAGCGTGTTTACCAACGGCTCGAAGACATCGAACGCGCCGGCCATCCTTTGATCCGCATTGAACTAGAAAGTCTCTATCACATATCTCAGGAGTTCTTCCGATGGGAATTTGCCACCGCTGTCGCCGGTTCCCTGATGAATATAAACCCTTTCAACCAGCCTGACGTGGAATCGGCAAAGATCGAGGCTCGAAAAATCACCGAAGAATACGAACGAACCGGTTCGCTGCCCGGCGAAACTCCATTCTTTGAATCAGACGGGATCGCCCTCTTCAGCGACGACCCGAACGTCGATGCATTGAACTCGATCGTCGGTGAAATCAGATCACTTTCGTCGTATCTGAAAGCGCATCTTTCACGACTCGGCTCCGGTGATTATTTCGCCTTGCTCGCTTACTTCGAGATGAGCGCCGAGCATGAAGCGGCACTTCAAGCGATCAGAGAAACGGTCCTTGAAAGAGAACTCTCGGCGACCTGCCTCGGTTTCGGACCGCGTTTTCTCCACTCGACCGGCCAAGCCTATAAGGGCGGCGCAAACAACGGCGTGTTTTTGCAGATCACCGCGGACGACGCGATCGACCTGCCCGTTCCCGGACAGAAATACACGTTTAGCGTAGTCAAGGCCGCGCAGGCCCGCGGCGATTTTCAAGTACTGCTGGATCGCGGCCGCCGAGCGTTAAGAGTTCACCTCGGCAACGGCGTGACCGTAGAAGAGGGCCTGACCGCCATAAAGAAAGCGATTTAGATCGGATAGTTTTTTGATCGAAAAGGTAATGTCCAGTTTGGATCTGTTCGGTACGATCTCCTGTATTTTCGTTTATTTAGTGGTTTAACTCTCAAACCGGAACCACCAAATCCGCACAAATCAACATGAAGAAAGCAAAAAATGTTGGCCCCTTCGTCAACGAAACATGGATACGATCCATAGAGAAACGAAGGAGCAATAATATGAAGAACTTAATAAATCAAGCTGGCTTTACCCTCACCGAGAGCCTTGTCGTGATCGCAATAATCGCCGTCCTGATCTGTCTGCTGCTTCCGGCAGTTCAGAAGTAATACTTCCGAATCATCTGATCACATAATTAAGTAAGCCCGCGGCAATCGCGGGCTTTTTCTGTGTAACTCAGTTGGAGAAACAGTTCTTAGACGCCGACAGTTTCGTGTTCGTCGGTCTCGACGAGGTAAGGCGTGGATGTCGGCTTGTCAATGTCCTCTTCGAGCACCTTGGCGATCACCGGCAGCGATAGCGAACGGGTCTTGCCGATACCGGGTACGTTCTTGCCTTTTGCGTAAACCGCGTGGCGGCCGTGGTCGTTATACCACTCGGAAAGTGAGGCGGTCTTGTGCATTTCCTCGATGATCTGCCGCCAACCTACGCCTGTGTTGTAAGCGCAAAATGAGATCTCGCCTTCCTGCGTGCCGTACGGGATCACGCACATTTCGGTTCGACGGAAGTCGTAGGTAAAAAGGTCCTGAAACCACAT
>CAYTDJ010000365.1:0-3445 GCA_964436265.1 uncultured Chloracidobacterium sp.
CCACAGGTGTCCCCGATATCCGTTTTGGCGTCATGGGAAAATCAACCACATTCCCGACGAATTTGATCAATGTCAAATTACTTGGTATTCAGGCAGACAAGTACTTAAGGTCAATGTGCGCTTTAAACTCTTCAGCCTGTACCGCTCGAATTTTTGCCTTTTCCAAACCTTAGGCTAATTCACGTCTATTTTTCTAAGGCATTAAACAGCAGCGGAAACGTCGCGAATGTCTGCCCGCGGTGCTGCGGGCGAAAGGCGAAGAGGACGATCTTGCCTTTGCCGTAGTTTGTTTCCGCAAGGGCGGCCTTACCGTTGATCAGCTTTTCGCCGAGCATCCAACCTGACATCAAAGCGTCTTTCGCCGCGTAAGTAGCGACCGACCTGACTTTCGAAGGATCGGTCAACTCAAACGCCGAGCTGTTTATGAAATACGCCGCTGCTTCTTCGCGAACACCGCGAGCAAGCGGATCGCGCGTATTGACATCGATCTTCACTATCGAGCCAGGGTTGTAAAAATCTCGTCGTGCCACGCCGTTCAACACGTTCTTGATCGGCAGGTTGAACCGTTTGATCACAAGCTCACACGAATCGTCCAGACACACCAGCTTTCCGCCATTCTCGATAAATTTCTTAAGGTTCTCC
Organism: uncultured Chloracidobacterium sp.; assembly: GCA_964436265.1. Taxonomy (GTDB): domain Bacteria; phylum Acidobacteriota; class Blastocatellia; order Pyrinomonadales; family Pyrinomonadaceae; genus OLB17. The sequence continues at coordinate 643 of CAYTDJ010000365.1, forward strand.
ACGCCAGCGTCACCGATACCGCCGGCAAACTCTGCCGGGTAACGGTTCGCGTTTAGCCCGTTCAATATCGTTGTTTCGCCGTCAGCCGGCAGCACGATCACATCGACATCCAATCGGTTCTGCCGAAAGTCTTCATTAGAAAGCGACTTGTATGGTATCTGATAATTGTCGAAAACCAGCCTCGTCCAGCCCTCGTCCATTGACGATGTGAACGGCTTGTACAAACCGATCTTGGGGTTTGTCTTTAACGGATTATTGAACTTTGCAAACGGTTCCGATGACGGATCGAGGTTTACAGTCGTTCTTACCTGGTTTTGATCCGTTACTTTCTTCAGCGTCGGCCTGAATTTATCAAGATCGCGTATGTCCCAAACCTCATATGTTTCCACGCCCATCTGAAGCGGCAGTGTCCAGCCGGCGACGTCGTAAGGCGTGTCGGGCTGGCCGTTCGCATCGACGCGGTGCGGATACTCTTGCTTTTCAAAGAGGCTTAGAACATTGTTCCTTTGCGGCTGATCGGTAAAAACAAGAAAACTGTTCAGCGGTATTTCGTGAAAATCTTCGGTCTTCGAATGTTTGACCCACAGCTCACGGGTCATCTTCTGCACCTCGATACCCTGATAGGTCAAGATCTCAAGAAATCTCGCAACCGCTTCATTGTTTGGCTGTCCGGCCATTACAACGAACGCCTTCGGCACGCTTTCGTCCGCCTTCAGGCTTGCACGGTTCAGGTCATAGAAATTCTGCAGATATCTCTTCCGGTATTTTGAGGAAAGCGAGAGTATGCCGCGGCTTGCGGTCATTTCGATCTCGGCGATGTTTGCCGGGCGCCACGACCCGCCTTTCCACGGATCGGGAAAGTTCGTTGCGCGCTCCGTCAGCGATGACAGCCCGCGCGTGCCGCGGCTTCGCTTTAGTTCTTCCGGCGTTACGGTTACCGGCGTCATCAGGTTTGCACTTGCTGCCTCGGTCAAAATGCCGATCGAATTGTGATAATACGGAGCCGATCGAAATCCGCCGTGCCACCAGGTGTCGTACGCCGAGTTCGACGCGACGCCTGCGATGCCTTTCGCCTGAAGGTCGGCCGCCATCTTGTAACCGATCAGACCGACCTCACGAAGAATCGACGCCGGAATTCGCGGATTTGGCGGATCGTAAAACGGGGGTATCGTAAACCTCGAGGCGACAACGCCCTGCTGATGAACGTCGTAAACTATCTGCGGAAACCATTCCTGCCAGAAAAGCTTCGTTATATTTCTTGTCTCCTGCAGGTTCAGCATGAACCAGTCGCGGTTGTTGTCGTGGCCCGCGTAGTGATGATAAAGCTCCGGCGGCGAGGCGCCCTCGCTCTTCGTCCCAAGCGTCTTCTTGTACCAATCCGCGACGATCTGAACGCCGTCCGGATTAGACGATGGTATCAGCAGGAGAATCGTGTTGTTCAGTATCTCCTGAGTATCTGCATCTGTTGACGAAGCGAGTTCGTAGGCGAGATTCATCGACATCTGCGACGCGACGATCTCGGTCGAATGTATCGAACACGAGATCGACACTACCGTTTTTCCGCCGTCTATCAATCTCGCGGACTGTACGTCGTCTTTGATCGTTCGCGGGTCTGCAAGCTGCGCGCTTATCTGCCTGTACTTTTCGAGGTTCTTGATGTTTTCCGGTGATGAAATGAAAGCCACGATCATCGGTTTGCCGAGCGTGGTCTTGCCGATCTCTTTGACCAGAACCTTTGGGCTGCCAGCGTCAAGCTTGGCGAAATAGTCCGTTATCTGTGCCCAGTCGGCGATCGTCTTATCGTCGGTCGGCTGGAACCCGAGCACTGACTTTGGAGAGGGCTGTGCGACAATCGCCGCGGAAAAAAGTAATATTATCCAGCAGAGACGGATATGTCTGATCATTCGGCTAGTTTTTCCCTGGAGAAGATTCGGGAGAATAAGACGCTTGAGTTCCCGTTCGAGCAGTCTAACAAATCACGCGTTTCGGGGAAACTTCGCTACTGGTGGAGCTGGGCCGTCGCGGGAACCCTGCTCCTCATACTTGGTGTCCCGTCGCTCATCTTCCTCGGCATCATCAATCGTAAGATGTGGCTTTATCCGATCGCCCGTTTTGGAGCGAAGCTTTGGCTTCGCGCCTGCGGTGCTAAGATCGTGGTCAAAGGCGGCGAGAATCTGGACGAAGGACGGTCATACGTATTCGCTTCTAACCATCGATCTTACCTGGATACCGCGACGCTTTTCTTTTACTCGGGCCGGAAAATGGGACTCGTCGCCAAAAAAGAACTGTTGAAAGCTCCCGTACTTGGCCAGGGAATGCACTATGTAAAGATCTTTGCTATCGACAGGTCTAACCCGGAACGCGCCCGAAGATCAATGGACAAGGCACGTAAAGTAATGGAAGAAGGCTATTCATTCGGCGTGTTTGTCGAAGGCACGCGTGCAATGCCCGGTCAACTGCTGCCGTTCAAAAAAGGAGCGTTTCATCTTGCTCTCCAGACGGGAACCGATATTGTCCCGGTTGCGATGAAGAATACGGATTTGATGATGGGCAAACGCACGGGCGTCTGCTATTCGGGAGTGATCGAGATGGTAATGCTGCCTCCGGTCCGAACCGAAGGCCGCGAGGTAATGGACATACTACTCGAAACCCGCGAGGCGATCGCGAACGAATTGAGAAGCAAGAAATGAGAACTGAGAGTTGAAAGATGAGAATTTGAAAATCGAAAACGAGAAATGCGTATCGGCTGCAGGGAAAGACCTTTCTTTGCAAAAGGCCGATCCGCTATATCTAGATCGCAACT
>CAYTDJ010000366.1:0-3437 GCA_964436265.1 uncultured Chloracidobacterium sp.
AATACGCGATGTTGCCGCGGGCGACCAACACGCGAACGCAGCGTGAAACGCAGCGGCCTTCGGGACGGACGCAGGAAATACAACGGCTCATCGGCCGTAGCCTTCGTGCGATCGTCGATACAAAACTCCTTGGCGAACGCCAGATATATATTGATTGCGATGTTATTCAGGCAGACGGCGGAACTCGGTGTGCTTCGATCACGGGTGCATATGTCGCTCTCGCTCTTGCTTGCCGCAAATTGATGAAGAATAACATCATCAAGACGTCGCCGATCGTGAGCGAGGTAGCCGCTGTCAGCGTAGGGATCCTGGATGGAACGCCGATCCTCGACCTTGCCTATACAGAAGATTCAACGGCCGAAGTAGATATGAATGTGGTCTGCACCGGAACCGGAAAGTTCATCGAACTGCAGGGAACCGCCGAACGCGAACCATTTTCACGCGAGCAGATGGACGAGATGCTGATCCTTGCTGATACGGGCATCAACAAGCTTTTCGAGATCCAGCGCAACGCGCTGGCAAGCTGATCACTTCCTCTTCAATATCATTCCAGGGGTGGCGTTAGTGACCTTTTCGCCATCCCAAACCTTTGTCCCGTTCACAAACACGGCCCTGATACCCGAGGCGAAAAGCTGCGGCTGCGTGAATGTTGCGTTGTCGATGACGTTGTTGGGGTCAAAGAGTACAAGGTCGGCCTTCATGCCTTTCTTGATCAGTCCTCGATCCTTCAGGCCAAGCCGTGCAGCAGGCAAAGCCGACATCTTTCGGACGGCATCTTCAAATGAGAGCCATTTGTTTTCGCGGACAAATCGGCCAAGCACTCGGGGAAAGGTTCCAGTTCCACGCGGATGCCGGCTGCCGATCCCGCCATCGCTGGACGCCATGATCCACGGCGTTTGGTAAAAGGTTTTTACGTCTGATTCGGTCATCCCGTAACCGATCACGCCCGCACCGCCTTTCTTTACGATCTCGATGTATGTATCGACCGGTGTTGTTCCGGCGATCGCAGCGGCCTGTTCAAGCGTCTTGCCTTCGTACGCCGGAAACGCACGGCAGCTTGTGATCAGCACCTTGTCGGGGCCGCCGATCGCATTGATGCCTTTTTGAACCTCGGAGCGGTCCTCGTGCTTTCGGCTGGGAACGAGGACGGTGATCGTCGAAGCCCACGCCGTGTAAGGATATGCGTCGGCTGTTACATCCTGTCCCGCCTTGCGGGCTTCGTCGATGATCGCGACAGCTTCTGCGGATTTGCCCCAAACGCTGCTGTTGCCCATTTTGATATGCGAGATCTGGACGGGAATTTTTGCTTCCTTCCCAATGCGGATGCTCTCGCGGATGGCGTTCAGCACGCCTTCTTCCTCGTCACGCATATGCGTCATATATATGCCGCCATGTTTTGCCGCAACCTTTGACAATGCGATCAACTCTTCCGTCGTCGCCATGTAGCCTGCGTCATATTCGAGGCCGGACGAAAGTCCGAATGCACCTTCGTTCATCGCCTGTTCGACCAGCTTTTCCATTGCGGCGATCTCGGCGGCTGTCGCGACACGTTTGTAGTCGTTTTTCAGCACCTCCTCGCGCACCGTTCCATGGCCGATGAACGCACCAACGTTTGGAGCGATCTTGCCGCTCAACTTGGCAAGATAGTCTGCGATCGGCCAAGGGCTGCCGCCGTCAGGTCCGACGAGGATCGTCGTAATGCCCTGCGAGACCTGGTTCGCTGCGGTTCCTTCGCGAAGCAATCCGTCTTCCGAATGGTTGTGGATATCTATAAAACCGGGTGCGAGGACGAGTCCCGCGCCATTGATGGTCACATCGCCCTTCTTTAGTTTGATCTTTCCAACCTTAACGATGTTACCGTTTTGTATCTGGACGTCACCGACAAAACCAGGCTTTCCGGTACCGTCAATGATCACTGCGTTTCGGATCAAAAGCCTTTCGGACTGTCCAAAAATGGTTGATGAGAGGACTGCCAGTAGAACAAGCAACGCGGAGAGCGAACGATTTGTTGAGCGCATATTTGTTCGAATCATACGGCAGATCAAGGCCTTGATTCAAACGGACTTTGACGCGATAACGGTTGGGGAATAAAATCGTTGCGTCTTTTGGATTGCCGGCTGGCGTCAACGAATCCCTCATTCTAAGACGGTTTTCTGTTTACCGGACTGATCAAAGTACAGATGTTAAAGAAGGGCACAGATCTAACGCGGCTTCCATTTTTGGTCAAGTACGCGATAACGACGCTTTTGATCTTAGCGGCCACACTGATGACCTCGGGATTGTGGCTGCTCGTCGAAAGAGCCATCAGCGCACCGCTGTTCTTGGCAGCGATAGCGATCAGCGCCTATCTTTTCGGAATGCGGGCCGGTTTCTACGCCACGTTATTGAGCGGGTTAGCCATCGATTACTACTTCGTCCAGCCATTTCATGCATTTACCGGCTCCCGAGACGAGATCGTAAGACTCGTGCTTTTCTATATAGAGGGCGGATTTCTTAGCCTGTTGATCGCTAAAGTACGTGCCGCGACGGACGAACTAAGGGATTCCCGGGAAGAATTGCGTCAGCTTACACAGCACCAGCAAACGCTTCGCGAAACTGAGCAGAAGCGGATCGCCATTGAGATCCACGACGAACTTGGCCAGGCATTGACGGGCCTAAAGCTCGACATCAGTCTGCTGAATCGCGGCCTTACTCAAGACGGAGCATTCCCGGATCCGGGAGACATTTCCAAGGGCCTGGATGAACTCGCGTCCAAAGTGGATTCGACCATCGGCTCGGTCCGCCGGATCGCATCGGAGATCCGCCCGTCGATCTTGGATGATTTTGGCCTTGTGGCCGCGCTCGAATGGCAGTCCGGACAGTTTCAGGCCAAATCCGGTGTCATTTGCGATTTTAGTGCAAACACAGAGGATCTATCGCTTGACCATGAGATCGAAAGCGGTGTTTTTCGCATCGCTCAGGAAGCTCTTACAAACATTGCCCGTCACGCCGGGGCGTCCGTCGTTGAGATCGGCGTGATCCGGCAAAACGGCGAGGCCATATTCAGCATTCGTGATAACGGCCGAGGTTTTGACATTAAGAACCTGATCAAAAAGCGTTCGTTGGGCCTTATCGGAATGCGCGAACGGGCCCGACTTCTCGGCGGTGAACTAAACATCGAAAGTAAACCCGGCAATGGAACTTTGGTAAAGTTGACTGTCCCGGTGTCTGTTCCGAACTAAATGAATATATCGTGATACGTGTACTGATCGCAGATGACCACACAATAGTCAGGCATGGTTTGCGGCAGATATTAAGCAGCGAACAGGATATGGTAGTGTCCGCCGAGGCTCATAACGGACAAGAGGTCCTGGATATTGTTCGGCGGGAACCCATGGACATTGTGGTGCTCGACATTTCGATGCCGGGCCGAAACGGGCTGGAAACACTTAAGGAAC
>CAYTDJ010000367.1:0-3427 GCA_964436265.1 uncultured Chloracidobacterium sp.
ATCCTGACCGCGGCAACTCCGTTTCGCTTACCGACGCGGCACTGCAGCATATAGAGCTTTCCTTTCTCGACGGTAAACTCGATGTCCTGCATGTCCCTATAATGACGCTCAAGCCGTTTCTGGTAATCAAAAAGCTCTTTGTAGAGCTTTGGCATCAATTTTTCGAGCGTCGTAAAATGATCGCTCTGAGCATTTTTTGAATACTCGTTCACCGGCGCGGGTGTTCGTATGCCGGCAACGACGTCCTCGCCCTGCGCATTCACAAGATATTCACCGTAAAACTTGTTCTCGCCGTTGCCGGGATTGCGAGTAAACGCGACACCGGTGCAGCTGTCGTCGCCCATATTGCCGAAGACCATCGCCTGAACATTGACAGCTGTCCCCCATTCATCGGGGATATTCTCGATACGTCGATATTCGACGGCACGCTTGCCGTTCCAGCTATTAAAAACAGCGCCGATCCCGCCCCACATCTGTTCCCATGGATCTTCCGGAAACTCTTTTCCGAGCACGTCCTTTACCGTCTTTTTGAAATCGACGACAAGCGTCGTCAATTCATCAGCAGTCAATTCCGTGTCGCTTGTGTAACCGCGCTGTTTCTTGACCTCTTCGAGTTTTTCGTCCAGCACCTTTCGAATGCCTTTGCCGCCATGCGGCTCGAGTCCTTCGCCTTTTTCCATCACGACATCGGCGTACATCATGATCAGACGCCGATACGCGTCATATGCGAATCTCGCGTCGCCGCTTTGCTCGATAAGGCCTTCGATCGTCTTTTCGTTCAGGCCGACATTCAGGACCGTTTCCATCATTCCGGGCATCGAACGCCTTGCTCCCGAACGAACCGACACAAGCAGCGGATTCTTAACGTCGCCGAACTTTTTGCCGGTCAGCTTCTCCATCTTTCGCAGAGATTCTTCGACCTCTGCTTTCACGGTCTTAGGGTATTTCTTCCCGTGTTTCGTCAGGTAGGTACACACCTCGGTCGTTACCGTAAATCCGGGCGGTACGGGCAGCTTCAGCTTCGGATGGCCTGCCATTTCTGCCAGATTTGCCCCTTTGCCGCCCAAAAGATCCTTCATCGACTCATTTCCGTCGGCCTTTCCGCCGCCAAAAAAATAAACGTATTTGTGTTTTTTTGCAGTTTTAGCCATAGAACAAGAATTCCCTCTCGTTCGATTCTATTAAATATTGCTTTTCTCAGTTATGACGGTTATCACACAAGCTCACTTTTTCACGGAGCGGCGACACTCCTGTCGCCACGGGTGACGCTTCGTCGCCCGAATGCGTTTCGAGGCTCGCCATAATGCCAAAATAGCGAACAGAGCGTTGCGCTCCAGCTCCACGCCGGTGCCTCAACCGCGCGGCTTGTTTCCGACCCCAACAAGCGACCTCAGCGGAAGTACGAGAGTGCCGTCCTGGTCGATCTCCGCCTTTCCAAAAGCTGCCGTCCTCGGCACGAATATCAGGTGATGCCTGCAAAATAGATTGGCCCTCACGACCCTGTGCCTTCCCTTCGACTTTTTGTTCATTGGATAGGCGTTAACGGCTTCCTTTTCAGCGGGAGCGATGCCGACCGTCTCGTTTCGTCGGTCAAAAAGGAGCACCGCGGCCTCGGGTTCGCCCATTGCCTCGTACGCCTTGGCACCTATCATAAACTCGCCTTTGCGGTTCAACGTCACCCTCAGCGAACCATCGTTTCCGCCAATTCCCGGTCCGACCGGAAACTCTTCCCACCGTCGTTCATATGCCATAGTTCACCTATTCACCATACCTGCGACAGTGTATCATATCTGCAACGCTCTTTATGTAAATTTTTCTCTAACTGGCGCGCGTGCATCCTGCCCGTGTAGGAGGAAGCGGTACAGTGGCGACGGAGGCGGAAAACACCTGAAGTGCCGGCGGTCGCGGCGGCGGAAATTTCAAAAAAGATCACAGATCTGTGCCAGATTGACACACGATTTGACGGCCTCTGAGCTCGTCGGGTCCGTTTTCGGCGCGCGATTTAAGGTGACCGCCGTCTCGCTTTCCGCAAAGAGGTTCCTTGTGACTCCCATTTCCTCGAACCTTAGCATTTTTTTACAGGCGCGATTACAATAGGACATCAGCTGCGTACAGGTATTCACGAATAACAGTCGATGAGTTATCAGGTAATTGCTCGAAAATGGAGGCCGCAGGCCTTTGATGAGGTCACCGGCCAGGATCACATTACACGAACACTGCGTAATGCGATCGAGCATGACCGTCTGCACCACGCCTACGTCTTTTCGGGCGCAAGAGGCGTAGGCAAAACGACAACGGCACGGCTTTTTGCAAAAGCGCTGAATTGCCACAAGACTGACAAACCAAATCCGATTCCTTGCAAGAGCGGCGATGCGGACATCTGCCCTTCATGCCTCGAGATCACGGAGAGCCGGTCGATGGACGTGCTCGAGATCGACGCTGCTTCAAATACCGGCGTGCAGAATGTCAGGGACGTCGTGATCGAAAATCTGAATATCGGGCCTGCCCGCGACCGAAACAAGGTATTCATCATCGACGAAGTTCATATGCTCTCGACGCAGGCGTTCAACGCCCTGCTCAAATCCATCGAAGAGCCGCCGCCAAACGTATATTTCGTCATGGCGACGACCGAGCTGCACAAAGTTCCCGATACGATCACTTCCCGTTCGCAGGAATTTGTCTTCCGTACGATCCCGCAGTCACAGATCTTTGACCGGCTGCGATTGATCGCTGATACCGAAAAGGTAAATATCGACGATGCCGCGCTACAGATAATTGCCCGCTCCGGCGAAGGCTCGATGCGGGACGCGCAATCGAATTTTGACCAGGTGATCAGCTTTTCCGGCGAGAAGATCACCGCCGAGACTGTCTCCGCGGCGCTCGGGTTGGCCGGCGCCGAGGTCATTACAAGGATCATAGGGTCGATCTCAAGCAAGGAATCGAAGACTGCGCTCGACGTCGTTGCAAACCTTGTTGACAGCGGTCATGACCTCCGAAACTTTTGCCGTGACGTTTTGGCCGTATTTCGCGACCTTTTGATCTATAAGGTGTCGTCAGGCGACGTGTCTCTGGTTGAAAGCTCGACCCTTGACCCGGAAACGCTTGCCGCACATGCGGCAAATTTCTCCGAATCGGACCTTATCCGTCTGTTTAATTCGCTGGCCGAAACCGAGGCCAGATTGAAAGATGCCGTTCAAATGCGTTACGTTCTCGAGGTCGGTCTCGTGAAACTGATCGAGCTTGGCCGTGTTAAGGCAATTGAAGAGATCATCGAAAGGCTTGCAGGTCTCGAATCCCGCAGTCTTGCGGCGTCTGCCGAATCCAAACCGCTCGCTTCACCTGCTCCGGAAAAAAAAACTCTGAAATCTGAAAAAGAGGTCTTGGCCGCTTCTGTAGTTAGCCATGTCACAGTTCCGGAAAACCGGCT
>CAYTDJ010000368.1:0-3418 GCA_964436265.1 uncultured Chloracidobacterium sp.
CTCTTTCGCCTGCTCATTTGGAGCCTCCGCCACCGAACGCTTATTCTGGTTTATAGAATGCCCGCAACGATCAACAAGGTGGAATCGATCGATGAACTCGACGAGCTGTTCGAACGCTCGGTCGCAGAGCCCGTCGTAATTTTCAAACACAGCAACAGCTGCGGCATCAGCTCGCATGTTTTGGAGATGATCGCCGAATTTGACGGCCAGCTCAACGTCGTTGTCGTGCAGCAGAACCGTGACATTTCCAACGAGATCGCTGTACGGACCGGATACACTCACCAGTCGCCTCAGGTATTTGTATTGGTAGATAAGAAACCGGTTTATCATGCGACCCATTACGGCATCGATGCTGAGATCCTGAAGCAAAAGGCACAAGAACAATGATCGAACCAGTTAAGATCATCGAAGAGAACGACTCTAAGATCTCGATCGTATGGTCGGACGATGTCGAGACGAACTATAACGCCTCGCAACTGCGACGTGCGTGTCCTTGCGCCGGATGCATCAACGAATGGACAGGCGAAAAGATGCTCGATGCCTCCGAGATTCCCGACGACCTCTCGTTCAAACATATCTCCATCGTCGGCCGTTACGCTCTTAATTTTCACTTCTCGGACGGCCACGACACCGGTATCTTCAGTTTCAAGTTTTTGCGCGATTTGTAGGTGTCACGGTCGGCACTTTTATGTTGTACACTGTTAAAGATGCAGGAAAGAGACATCTTTGACGAGAAACAAGAGATCAAGAAGGCCAACTATTCGTGCCCGTTTTGCCGCGAACGCAATGACTACGACGTTCGCTGGATGAAACGGACCAAAAAGAAGAACGCTCCCCGTACTATGAACGAGCACGACCGTGCCCGTTTTCAGAAATCCCGCGACTATATGGTCAGAATGGATGACCAGCTTATGTGCAAGAACATGCGTTGCCGCAAACGATTTGAGATACCGTCGTCACAGTCGGTCGTTTTCATTTAACGTATGGATGTAAGCGCAAATGCGTGCTATGCTTCACCTATAAGGACACTGCAGCAAGGGGGAACGAAAGTGACAGGAAACAAACTCGAATTTTACGAGAATGAGACCCCGATCGATGAAGCGATGATGGAATTCATCGACGAAGAGATCGCCCACGCTCCAAAAGCACCAAACGAACTTACCGAACGGCTGTTTGAGCATCATTCGTCGTCACCCGCGGATTCCGGCGGCGATATTGACGCAAGCTGGGAAGAGGTGAACAGTTCGGGTTCGGAAGCCGTTTTCGGCCATAACCCTACTCCCGACCAGTCCGACGTCGAAGAAAACGCTCACGCGATGGGTATCGATTTTGAAGATAATGAACCGCTCGATTTCGTCAAGAAATTTGAACGACGCGACCGCAACCGGTTTGAGCTCAATGAGAATTCCAAATCGGGCAAGGACATGATCTGATAATCAAGCAAGACCAAAAAGCGAAAAGGCCGACACGAGATCGGCCTTTTCTATTAGTTGCAGGGGATGGCGTCAGTAGATATTAAATGTGAATGAAACAGGCCTCGTGGTAGTCCTCGGAACTCCGCCCACCATTTCCGGTTCAAACCGGATCGCTCGAGCCGCTGCGATCGCCTGTTCGGTCAGGCCGTAAGGCAGGCCTTTGATCGTCGAGATCGAACCGATACCGCCTGAGGCCAGAAAGGTCACACGAAGCGTCACCGTGCCCTGAACATTGTTCTGCCGGGCCGCGTCAGTGTACTGTGCCTTTTGTTTGGAAAGTATCTTTAGCGGCTGAGTCACCCTGGCTGCTGCCGGAGGCGGAGCGTTTCCGCCTGGGCCATCACCGTCGCCGTTACCATCTCCGTTTCCGCCGCCGCTGCCCGAACCGTTACCGCTGCCGGCGCCCGTTCCGTTGCCGCTTCCCTGTCCGGTGCCATCACCAGACCCCTGGCCGCCGCCTCGTCCCGTTCCGTTTGAAAGACCAAGAAACTTGGAATTCGGATCGCCCCAGCGATCGTATTCTTTCGGAAACTTACGGTCTCCTTCAGTTTGCGGAGGAGGCGTTTTCAATTCGAAATTATCGCTTCGATACGTATTGACATCCGGCGGACGCGTCGGGTTTCTTGACTGATCGGCCAGGTCACCGCGCGACGTCTCATTCTGTTCTTCACGGCCGCCACCGCCGCCACCGCCGCCTTTGTCTTTCTCTTTCTGCTTCTGCTGTTCTTCCTGAATGTCCATCGGGACCTCATCTAGAAGCAGCGCTAGTGAACGATCGTCTCCGATCGCTCCAATGTCCAGCGTTTTCTGGAACAGCGAAACGCCCCACGCGGTCATCGCCGCCGAGAGCATAAATATCGTCGAACCAAGCAAGAGGTAATTCCTCTGCTTTACGTTCTTTTCTTCGATGACCGTGATGCTGTAACCGTCGCCATCTTTGGTCAAGATCGGCGGCGGCAGCGTGTGCCGAACTTCATCAGCATACTTCGGTTCGGACTCGAACAGAATGCCCTTTGGCGTCATGAAAGCTGGGGCCTCTCCCTTATGCTCCGGAACCGGAGCGGCGACAACTTCCACAACCGGCTCAGAAACTGGCTCATTCACGACCGGAACCTCTTCGGTCGGAGCCGAAGCGAACGCAACCTCATCAGGTGTCGGTTCGGGCTCGTCAGCGACCTCGATCGAAGGCACGGTCTCGGCAATGAAAGCCGGGGCTTCGGGTTCGACCGATTCCACGGTTGGAGCCACTTCGATCATCTGATTTGTGTCTTCCGGGACGTCCTTGCCGACCGGGTTCATCTCGAATGCTTGCAGCGAAGCCCCGCAATCGGGACAAAACGTGAAACGCTCGGCAAATCCCTCATCACACGAACTGCAGTATTTTAGAATCTTTCCCATTCTTTTCTCGGCCTCTTTTTAACACTCGCCCGCAATGCGGGGCATCGACCTTATCCAACCATTATACCGTTGATTTTCAACTATGTTAAGCCTATTTTGAGCTTGCGGTTCAGGTGAAACAGCCGCTTATACAAACGCATAGATGCTGTATTTGTTTGACGCGATGCCCACCTGTCTCTAAAATTCACTCTTTGAGACGTACCACATAGGATGTACCCTTGAACCGACTCGGCAACATTTTGTACCGCTGCGGCAACTAAACTGACGCATCCGCAACGTGATATTGCTTTATTAAATGAGATCTATAACTTTATTCCGTAAATTTGCCGCCGTTCTGATCGCCATTTGCTCAGCCTTTCCGGTCTTTGCGCAAAAACCGCAGACTCCAAAGCAGGAAAAGTTGCTCAATGGCATGAAGGTTTTGATCTGGAACGACCCTTCGGCAAAGACCGTTTCCGTGAAGGTCCGTATTCATAGCGGCTCTGCATTCGATCCACAGGGCAAAGAAGGCCTAATGGCGATGCTCGCGGAGAATTTCTTTCCGA
>CAYTDJ010000369.1:0-3396 GCA_964436265.1 uncultured Chloracidobacterium sp.
ATATCTTAGTCTTCTTTCCTTTACCGACAGCCTTGAATTCCGTGATAGTGGCGGTTGGTGTTACGTCAATCGGCCCGCCGGTGTTCATAGGCCCGCTCAGGTTGTAACAGTCCATTCCATCGTCCTGGTAAAACCAAAGCCAATAGTCTGCGCTCCAACTCGTCTGGCCCGGATCGTATCCGTTAGAACTGAAGAATCCGGTGGTCATATCGGCGGAGGCAACTGTCGGATCGCTGACAACCGCGTATAAACTCTCAGATGTCGCACCGGCATCTCTGTTGTAGCAGTCGTACCAAAACCCGTCGAGATAATAGCCAAAGTTCTGGCCGCTGGCTACGTAAACCGGTAAAGGACCAAAAACAGGGCCCCAATTTGGACAACAGATCGGACAACTGTAACTGCTGTCAACTTTCTTTGATCTGCTGATCACTTCACTGCGTCCGACGAGTTTCATTTCGTCCGTAATATGGATCATGCTCCATGCAAACTGCCCTACGGTAACATTTGCGGGCAATATATTTCCGTCTTTGTCGGGAACCTGTTCATCGCGCAATTTCCTGATGTTGTACGAAGCGGTTTGTCCCGGCTCGACTTTCTGCATCGGCAGCTTATAAACACCGCCCTCGTACCATATTCTGACGTTAAAATCGGCGGCCTGACTGCCCACATTATTTATGTAAACCGTGCTCGAATAGTCGTCATCGAGGCGGAAGGGGTACGCTCCCGTTGAGGTTCGCTTTATGCCAGAATCTCTGAGGGGGATATCCTGGGTGATCTTGCTCGCCTGATCCGTGCTGTAGAGCGCACCGATCAACGAGCCGGGTTGACCGTCATTTTTGATCTGCACGCTAACCGACTCAAGGTCATTTCTATTCTTTAATGCGGCCTTCAATTGCTGAAGATCGATCTCTTTTGTCTCACCGGCGTTGATCGTGACGGGTTCGTATATGACCGGCTCTCCTTCGCCGTTTGTCGGGCGAAAAATAGCCTGCGCATTAATGCTCTGCGATGTCGTATTTTTCAGGAGCATATGGGGAGAACGGTCCTTGATCACAAGATTTGACGCAAAGAGGTTTGGCTGTACCGCCGCTTTAGGTTCATAAAATCGAATACCGCTTACAAACTTCTGATTCTTGTTCGCGACAATTCCGGTCGCCTTCAAGGCTCCGGCCGGTCCGGTCGTCGTTAACCGAACACTGTTAACGTTATCGTTTCGACGGATATAACGGGTCGCGAACGGCTCTATGGATATTTCCTCGATCTGCCCATTTGAATATTCAAGCTGTGTCTGAATAATTTCACCCGAACTGTTTCCCAAAGCGATGATCGTCCTTGAGTTGCCATTCGGGACATACCAGACCGCTTCTTGAGTGTTGGTACCGCGTCCAAGCAATTGCGAGAAGGTCACGTCCGCGCTGCCGATGCCATCAACTCCATGCAGTGTTATCTGCGCCCACATTTCAAGCGTCTTGCCGCTGTATGTGAGAGTCATCCCGCCCCATTCGTGACGGTTACGATGTTCGTCAGGGATGAGTGATTCGATGGTAACGAAACGCATCTCAGACGGCTGCATCTGGATCTCGTTTCCGACAACCGCCTCTCCGTCTGACGTGTAAAACGTGGGCGTAACATTCATTACATGGTTGCTTCGGCAATTAAGGACGATCTCGCTCTTGGTTGCTTCTGGCAATCCGATCGTCGGAGCGTAAACAGTTTGTACTGCATCCGGTGAGCAAATCGGACAACTCTTTTGCGGTTCCTGGGCTTTAACGATCGTATTTGGCCGAAAAACAAAAATCGCCAGACTTATCAGACTGGCGACAAATAAAATAATGGCAAAGTTTGAAAAAGCAGCCGTACAAATACGCGCCGTTGTGAGAGAAAACCTTGAGATCATTAATGGCCTCCGAAATACTGGAACAACTGACCGTAAAGACCGACTTTGATGATTGGTGACGAGAAAATTATACCCGTTGCATAGTTCTGTCAAGAGAAATCTTTATTAACATCGATAACATGTCAGAAACCTAAGAAATCCTATAAAATGCAGGAACGCGATTAACCACATTCATTGCGTGTATAGTTGTGAATTGCATAAATGATACAACTTTGCTATGATGACTGTCCATTTCAAATTCAGACCTTAGAAGGAGATCTTTATGAGCACTGCATCTGCTGCTACTTCAAATACGATCGGATCGGCATATATCGCTGAACTCGAGCACGAAGGCCGCGTCGCGAGACAGGTTTTGGAACGCGTTCCGGAAGACAAGTTCGACTGGAAACCGCACGAAAAATCAATGACTTTTTCACGACTTGCTTCGCACATCGCGGAAATGATCAGCTGGACCGGCCCGACCCTCCAGTTTCCCGAACTGGATTTCTCGAAGATGGACTACAAACCATTTGAACCGAAAACCAACGCCGAACTCCTTGAATATTTCGACAAGAATCTTGGCGAAGCGATCGACGTCCTGAGAAACACCTCGGACGAGCAATTTATGGAAAACTGGACTATGCGAAACGGCGAGACCATCTATTTCACGATGCCAAAGGTAGCCGTGATGCGGTCATTTGTCATGAACCACATCGTCCACCATCGCGGTCAGCTATCAGTCTATCTGCGTCTTAACGATATCGCCGTTCCGTCGATCTACGGGCCTTCGGCCGACGAAGGCGCGATGTAATTGGTGCCTACGTCTATCCTCCGTAAAAGGCGGGCGTCAACGACGCTCGCTTTTTTGTTTTTACGCGGAAAAATGAGAAGATTTCGGTTTATGAAAGGTTCCGTTTTGACAATTGCGTTTATCGCAATGATCTCGGTAACTGCTTCGGCTCAGGCCGTAAAAAGACCTTCATTCAAGGCCTATCCTGCGAAAGTTGAAGCGAAGAAGGCCAAGGCGATCAATTTTCGCCAGAGCCCTGATGCGCGTTCGTTTCGAACCCGATTGACCCAGGCCATTCGCGGCGACGTAAATTTTGCCGGCCATTATATCGTCGCCGGTTGGGGATGCGGAACGGGCTGCGTTTCCGGTGCGATAATCGATGCACGAAATGGGTATGTCTATTGGCCTGAGCAATTTAATGCACTCGGTGTCGGCGACACTGAAAACGGATATGTCGATGAGCCGGTCGCATATAGGAAGAACAGCAGGCTGCTCGTGATCACCGGTTCTCCTGGCCGTGCAAAAGACGATGATCCCGATCTTCCGTCGGGCGAATACTATTACGAGTGGAAAGCGAATAAGCTGCGTTTGATCAAGTACATCGCAAAGCCATCGAATTAATGGAGAACAACGACTTTCTCGAACGCCTTTTTGCCGGAGACGCGCGCACGATCGCACGAGCCATAACCCGTATCGAAAGCGGGGCCGTTGGAGCAGCCGACCTGATGAA
>CAYTDJ010000370.1:0-3396 GCA_964436265.1 uncultured Chloracidobacterium sp.
AGAAGTGGATCAGCTCCGTCGGGCAAACGAATGTAAAATCGAGCGGGTAAAATAGAAGTACGAGCCACTTTCCCTTGTAATCGGAAAGCTTGACGTTTTCTGCCAAGGTTTCCATGTTCTTGGTCGATGGCAGGTCAAAGTCCGGTGCCGGTTTACCTACCTTTGCGAATGTAACGACCTTCTCGGTTGCTAATGCGGTTGCTGTTGCTGTTGCTGACATTTATGTATTATTTCTCCTTGTTCTTATTCTTGCCGCGGAACGCACAGAGATCACCGAGAATTTAGAAAATAGCATTTATGTATTTCCCGGTGTTCCCTGAATTTCCGCCGGCTAGTTTGTACTCACGCAGTCAGGACAAAGGCCCCGAAGCGTAAACTCTATAGATTCCGGTTTGAATTTGGATTGTTTTGCGGCTTTCTTGATGATGTCTGCAGGTGGCTCCATCTCGATGTCCACCAGCTTGCCGCACGATGTGCAGATCGCGTGATCGTGCCTGTGCGTCATTCGGTCATACCGGCTCGCGCCGTTGCCGAACTGGATCTCGGCGATGTGTCCCGCTTCCTTAAGATAGCGAAGGCTGTTGTAAACGGTCGCAAAACTTATGCTTGGCAACAGCTCTTTTGCCTTGCCGAACACTTCGTTTGCCGTCAGGTGCTCGTGTGCATCGCGGATCACACGCAGCACCACCGTTCGCTGTCTGGTTAAACCTAACCCTTGAATATTGCTCGTAACCATTTCTTCTCACCGGACATCATGATGTCTCGATTAACATTAGAATAATTCTAAATAGAACGATTGTCAAGGCAAAGGAGCGACATGGCGTCAACGTCTCGCCCTGAATGCGATCTCCGGCAATGTGAGATCAGACCGTTCCAACACGACGGTAGAAGATCTGTTTGGCGAATTCGGTCGCTAGCACATAGAGAATCGCGATGACGAGTATCGGGAGCATTACAGTCGCCGGAAGCGGCACAAATCCGAATACTTCGCTGACCGGCAAATATGGAGCGAAGATCGTCAAAACGACGACCGCAGCGGTTGTGATCGCAAGCCATCGGCTCGGGCGGCTCTTGTAGAACGGACGCTGGGTACGGACGATGAGAGCGACAAGAAGTTCGGTCAGAAGCGATTCTATGAACCATCCCGTCCGAAATTCTTCCGGCGCTGCCTCTATCACGTAATACAAAAGCCCGAACGTCAGAAAATCGAATACGGAACTCACGAGTCCGAATACGATCATGAAATTGCGTATGAACTTGATGTCCCAACGATGAGGCGTTTCGACGGCTTCGCGGTCAACGTTGTCGCTCGCGATGGCGATGGCCGGAATGTCCGAGAGGAAGTTGTTGAGAAGGATCTGCTTGGCCAGCAGCGGCAGAAAAGGCAGGAACAATGACGCGCCTGCCATACTGAACATATTTCCAAAATTCGCACTCGTGGTCGTAAACACATATTTCAGCGAATTTGCGAACGTCGTGCGTCCCTCCTCGATCCCATCGCGAAGCACGAGCAGTCCTTTTTTCAGCAAGACGAATTCGGCGGCCTCGCGCGCAACGTCAACCGCACTTTCAACCGATATCCCTACGTCAGCTTCATGCAGAGCGGGAGCGTCGTTTATGCCATCGCCCATGTAGCCAACGACGTGTCCGGCTTTGCGGAGAGCGTCTATGATCCGTTCCTTTTGGTTCGGGTCAACTTCGACGAATAGCGTCGTGTGCTCGGCCCGATGCCACAATGCTTCCTCGGGTATTGTGTTGAGTTCGGCACCGGTCAGAATTCCTTCCACTTTAAGGCCAACCTTTTCGGCAACGTGGGCGGCAACGTGACGGTTATCACCCGTGATTATCTTGAGTTTTACACCGAGGGCTGCGAGCGCGTCGATGGCGGAAAGGGAATCAGATTTAGGCGGATCGAAGAACAATAAAAATCCTTCGAAGATCAACTTCTTTTCTTCTTCGCGGGTAAATCCGTCGTCGAGCGAGACCGGCTTTGAGGCGATCCCGAGTACGCGAAATCCTTGTTTGCTCCATTCCTTGAATTTCTTGCCTATTTCTTCCTTAAGCTCAACATCAAGTGCCGGCGTTTGATCACCGATGCGAACCCGATCGCAAACATCGAGAACATTATCAAGTGCACCTTTGGTGATCATCTCCGGTTCTCCGGAGCCCGTTTTTACCAATATGCTAAGACGCTTTCTCTGAAAGTCGTACGGCACTTCGCTGATCTTCGTTACGTCGGAAATATCGATCTCGCGGCCGGTAGTAATGGCTTCGTCGAGAGGATTTGGAAGGCCGGTTTGTAAACTCGCGTTGAGGAACGCAAGGCGTAATACCCTGTCCGACGGCTCGCCGTCGGGTGCCAACGATGCATCCAGCCGAACGACACCTTCGGTAAGGGTCCCGGTCTTGTCGGTGCAAAGCACGTCCATGCTGCCGAGATTTTCGATCGCTTCGAGACGTCTGACTATGACGCCGCGTTTTGCCATCTCGCGTGCGCCTTTAGATAAGTTGATCGTTATGATCGCGGGCAGAAGTTCGGGCGAGAGGCCGACGGCCAGTGCGATCGCAAACAGGAGCGAATCGATCGTCGGTTTGTCTGACAGCAGGTTAATTGCGAAAACTGCGATGATCAGGACGGCTATCATTCGCGTTAGCAGATAACCGAACCGTCTGATGCCGCGCTCAAATTCGGTCTCGGGTGCCTGCCGTGCAACAACGTCTGCGATCTTGCCGTATTCAGTGTCGGCCCCGGTCGTCACGATCAGGACGTTTGCCGTTCCGCTCCGAACCGACGTCCCCATAAATACGCAGTTTGTACGCTCCGAAAGGCTTGCCGAGTCCGGCGTCGGGCCTGGTTCTTTTTCGACGGGGAATGTTTCGCCAGTCAATATTGCCTGATTGACATAGAGGTCTTGTTCTTCGAGCACGACACCATCTGCCGGGATCAAACTGCCGGCGGAGAGCAACACGACATCGCCCGGAACGATGGTCTCGGCAGCGACTTGGCTTGGCTCGCCATCGCGAATAGCGGTGACGTAATGCGTGAGGCGGGCCCGAAGTTTTGCTACCGCTTTACTGGCAGAGTATTCCTGGGCGAACGTAATGACCGCACTTCCGAGAACGATCGCGAAAATTACGGCTGCGTCTGTCCATTCGCCGACGAATAACGAGACAACTACGGCAAACAAAAGTATAAGCACCAACGGATTGGTAAATTGTTTTACGAAGAGTCTTAACGCTGAATGATGGGAATGAACTACAAGAGAATTTGGGCCGCGTACTTTCAAACGACTCGAAGCCTCGATCGTAGTAAGGCCCCTAGGAGTGGTTTTCAAATGCTCTGCAACGTCGTCATTGCCGCGATTCCAGTAATTCTCTGCAACGGACAGAATTTCG
>CAYTDJ010000371.1:0-3396 GCA_964436265.1 uncultured Chloracidobacterium sp.
CCGTTCCGCAACTGCTATAGCCTTTCGAAAATCATCGGAATGAGGATCGCCCGTACCGATATTCAACATCGCCGCAACGCCTGCTTCCCTAGCCCGCTGAACGACGTCATCCCGGTCCGCATCAAACGCCTCTCCGTCAATATGGCAGTGAGAATCGACGAGCATTACTTCAACCTAGCGCCGATCTCAACGTCCTCGAGAAATGTAGCAAGCGCGGGATCGGGACCGGAGTCATCTTCGAGCGATGCGGCGCAGATCATACCTTGGGATTCGAGTCCGCGCATTTTTCGGGGTTTTAGGTTGGCGACGACGACGACCTTACGGCCGATGAGTTTCTCGGGTTCGTAGTATTCGGCGAGGCCCGCGAGTATTTGACGCGGCTGTTCTTCGCCGAGATCGACCTCGAAACGAAGGAGTTTGTCGGCTTTTGGAACACGTTCGGCGACCTTTATTTCGCCAACGCGAAGTTCGACCTTTAGGAAATCGTCGATGGAAATATAGTGGTCGGTGGTCAGTGGTCGGTGGTCGGTTTCCACCGCAGCGGTGGTGCTAGAGAATACCTCTTTGTTTTTCTCGACATCGGTAGTCTGACCACTGACCACCGGCAACTGTCCACTCTCGTTGATCTCATTCATAACTTTTGTTTTATCGATCCTGGGAAATACACCGACCGTCTCACCGATCGCGGTTCCGGGGGCGAGTTCGCCCCATTTTAGATTTACAGGGTCGACCTTCGACACATCGTCCGAAAGGCCTAACTGGCGATAAATACTTTTGGCAGATTCAGGCATTACCGGATGCAGCATCACCGCGAGCCAGCGAAGCGTTTCGACAGCGCGATAAAGCACCGCATTAAGCGTTTCGGCTTGTTTGTCGTCCTTGACGAGTTCCCATGGCTTTGCGTCGGAGATCATTTTGTCGATCCTTGCAATGACGGCCCAAAGTACTTCCAGCGCCTGACTGAATTCGAAATTATCGAACCGGCGGATGAATTCGTCGCGAGCGCGTTCGAGAACCGAAACGATCTCGCCGCCGTCCGGATCGAGGCCGGCCCGACGAGCATGAATGTAATTCTCTTCGGCGATCTTTCCGCTCGGGACACTCCCGTCGCGATATTTCGTGATCATCGAGAAAGTACGGCTGCCGAGATTGCCAAGACCGCTTGCAAGGTCGGAATTCGCACGGTCGATCAGGCTTTCGTAGCCAAACTTCCCATCCTGGCCGAACACCATTTCGCGAAGCACAAAATACCGGACAGCATCGACCTGAAAGTGCTTGAAAAGTACATCGACCTCGATCACGTTGCCGAGAGTCTTGCCCATCTTTCGGCCATCAGCATCAAGCCACATACCATGAGCATAAACTCCCGCGGGTAACTTCAAACCGGCTGCATGAAGGAACGAAAACCAATAGACAGTGTGAAACCGAAGTATGTCTTTGCCGACAAGATGAACCGCGGGCCAGTACCTGTCAAAGCCCGCCGCATCGTTGCGGCCGTTACCGTATCCGAGAGCCGTAACGTAGTTCGAAAGAGCATCAAGCCACACGTACATCACGTGGTTGTCGTCGTCCGGTACAGGAACGCCCCACGAAACTGACTTCTTTTCACGGCTGATCGAAAGGTCCTGCAATCCGCCGCGGACGAAAGAAAGAACCTCATTTCTACGAGCTTCCGGACGAACAAGTCCCGGGTTACCTTCGATCAGATCGATCAGAAATTCGTCGTAATCTGAAAGTCGAAAGAAATAACTCTCCTCACTTACCTTATCGAGGGCACGTTCGTGGATCAGGCAGAACGGAACGTCCGAACCTTCCGGCGTGTAGTATTCATCCTCAAGTTTGAACGCGGCACAGGGTGCGCAAAACCAGCCTTCGTAGAAACCTTTGTATATGGTGTCGTTCCCTTTCGGTGTCTTGTTTTTCGCTATTTCGCGCCACAGGTGCTGAACGCCTTCGTAATGAAACTTTTCGGTCGTTCGCATGAAGATGTCATAGCCGCCGTGTTCGGGATCAAGGCCAAATTCTGCAAACATCCTCTTCAGTTCCGCTGAAATAAAGTCGACTTGTTCTTGAGGTGTTCGACCATTCTTTTCTGCCGCACGCTGGATATTAATGCCGTGTTCATCAGTTCCGGTCAGAAAATAGACGTCGAAACCACGCTGCTGCTTATATCTGTGGATAACGTCGGCAACGATCGTCGTGTACAGATGGCCCAGATGCGGAAGGCTGTTCGCATAATAAATGGGCGTTGTGATGTAAAAAGTGTTCATCCTAAAAAAGATAAAGTGTAGCGTGTAAGCCGGATTTTATCCACACGCTACACCTGACGGTTATGACGAAATATGCTATTTCATCCTTTGTTTATCGGCAGCCGAGAACTCATCAGAGTCTTTGTAGCGAGGAAACACAGTCAGATTCCCTAACTTGAAACCGATAGCCATCCCGATCTCAGCGTTTTGGATCATCGCATCGGTATTCCACCAAGGTTTGTATTCGTCAGAGGCTTGATGATAGTACTTCGCGGTGTAATCGCGGAAGAAATTGAGCGCCTCACCGGTCAATGGCGTGACAAAATCGTCGCCGTGGCGAAGCGAGATAGCGGGTACACCTACCTTCGCAAAAGGAAAGTGATCCGAACGGAAGAAAAATCCCTGTTCCGGCCGCATATCGCCTTCGAGCGTCAAATTTCGTTCTTTCGCGACCTCGCTTACGACCGTTTCTACTGTCGATCGCTCTGCTCCTAGTGCTGAAAAATCTTTCACCGTGCCAAAGAAATTAACTCCGTCGATGTTTACATTGCCCGCGATCTTATTTAGTGGAACCAGTGGATTGGCTGCGAAATATTCGGCTCCAAGCAGACCTTGTTCCTCTGCCGTTGTGAACAAAAAATATGACGAACGCTTTGGCCTTTGTTTCCTTGGCATTTTGGCGATCGCGTCTGCAATACCCAATGTCGCGGAAACACCCGACGCGTTGTCATAAGCGCCGTTGTAGATCTTATCTCCGCGTGCGTCCGGTTCACCAATGCCGAGATGGTCCCAGTGAGCTGTATAGACCACGTACTCGTTCTTTAGCTTCGCATCACTCCCTTCTACGACGCCGACGACATTTGGCGATTCAAATGTCTTAAGCTCGCTTTTCAGGTTGATCGTGACCTTTGTCCCGAATTCAACAGGCTGAAAATCACGGCTCTGCGCGGCCTTTTTTAATGCATCCAGGTCTTGCCTGGCACGCTGGGCCAGTGTCGAAGCCGCCGCGTTTGTAACCCATGATTTGACCTTCAAAAACGGTTTCGTATCTCCCTCGGAGCGGGCGATCTCATAACGCCAATTACCATTGGAGGTACGAACGACGTTCCATCCATATCCTGCGGACTCATCGGTGTGAACAAGGATC
>CAYTDJ010000372.1:0-3393 GCA_964436265.1 uncultured Chloracidobacterium sp.
TACCGGCGGGGGTCGACACGGGTTCGAGAGTGCGTATACCCAAAAAAGGACATGGCGGGCGTCTTGGGGCCGAACCAGGCGATCTCTTTATTGTTACAAACGTCGGCAAGCATCCCTTCTTTACGCGGAAGGGAGACAATATCTACGTGACGGTGCCGATCAGCGTTCCCGAGGCAGCTCTTGGCGCAAAGATCGAGGTACCGACCGTCGAGGGAAAGGCTCAGTTGAAGATCCCAGCTCACACGGAATCGGGCCAGAAATTCCGGCTTCGAGAACGGGGGTTCCCTTCCCTGCGAAACCCAAACCTCCGCGGCGATCAGTTCGTCGAAGTCAAAATAACTCTGCCGAGAGTTTTGTCCGAAGAAACAAAGGAAGTACTTCGACAATTTGAAAAACTTAACTCGGAAAACCCGAGAAAAGCGATGGGACTTGAATGAAGAAGCGTGTAAAGACCTATACGATCAGCGCGGTCGCGGAGATGTTCGACATACATCCGCAGACGCTCAGATTGTACGAACGTGAAGGCCTCTTAAAACCTTCCCGTTCGGTCGGAAACACACGCCTTTATTCCGACGAAGATGTCGAGCGATTAGAGGTCATATTGTCGCTTACCCGCGACCTTGGCGTGAATCTTGCCGGCGTCGAGATCATCATAAATATGCGGGAAAAAATGGACGCGATGCAGCGTGAATTCGAGCGGTTTTTCGAGTATCTTCGAACACACGCGAGCGAGTTTTCACGAGGATCGGGCGAGGGTGAGACGTCAGACGCACTGATCCCAATTTCGCGATACCGCCGCACACATTACACGGAAGTTAACACCGACGTTGAATAGAGTTTCTCCCGCTTCCCGCCTTTACAACCAATTCATTTCAATTCAGAATACACGTTATTCAATAGCCCCTTTTTGGAAAATTTAGGAGTGTATTTCATGAATTTCTCACGCGGACGATTTGCGTCTTTCCTTTTGCCCGCAATTCTGATGTTTCTTGCATTTTCGGCTTTTGCACAAGATCTTGACGAAGTGACCATAACCGGCCGTGTCCTGGATTCGACAGGGTTAGCCGTCGTCGGTGCGACAGTCACGGTAACCGACCAAGGTTCCGGTGCCACGCGAACGGTAACGACCAACGAGGATGGCCGATATCGCTTTATCGAACTAAGGCCGGGCGTTTACAAGATAAAGGCGTCGGCGACCGGTTTCGGCGCCAAAGAACGCATCGATCTGACGACAGTCGCCGGCCAGAATCTCCAGCTGGACTTTTCGCTTTCTCCGGCCGATGTCCAGGCGGAAACGACCGTGACCGTTGGCGACGACGACGCCCCGGCAGTCGACACCACCCGGACGATCGTGGGCGGAACCGTTTCACAGCGTGAAGTTGAAGAGCTTCCAAACGAATCGCGAAATCCACTTGATCTGGTTCTAACGCTTGGAGGCACTTCGGAAGAACAGCTTTCGACTCGCGACCTTGCGAACGATCGCGGAGCCAGAGGCATCAGCGCTCCGGGTACTACTCCTGAGGAAGCAGGTATCTTTGGACTCTCCGGCGGTGCAGCGTATTCGAACAACATCACGATCGACGGTTTCGACAACAACGACGATCGCGGCGCATCGTTTAGATTTCAGCCGTCAATCGACGCGATCTCTGAAGTGCAGGTTGTGACCAACCAATTCTCTGCCGAATACGGACGTGCTTCAGGCGGACGCGTGAATCTCGGAACGCGTTCAGGAACGAACAAGTTTCGTGGACGCGCATATTACTATTTTCGCGATGAAAGCCTGAATGCTAACACGTGGAACAACAATCGCCGCGGATATTCGCGGCCGGCGTTTCAAAATCACGATCCGGGATTCACGTTCGGCGGCCCGATCGTAAAGAACAGGCTCTTCTTCTTCACGGCGTACGAATACGACAATATCAAGGAAGACACGATAGTTGACGCTTGGGTACTTGCGGGTTCCGCAAATCCGCAGTTTGCACTTCCGGCTCCAAATGACCCGACAGCGCCGATCGTAACTCTTAATCCTTCCGCAGGCTTCCCCGGTGTGCAGGTTGGCCACTACATTACGCCGGTCGATACGCCCGCAAAGAAGCACATATTTTCGCAGCGAGTCGATTGGAACCTCAATGGGGCTCACAATTTTACTTTCAATTACCAGCTCGGCCGCTCGAATGACTTGCGTGCATTTAGCGGGACTAACCGAATTGCCGATTCCCTTATCGGCCGCATACGCAACACCGATGCGTTCAACCTGACACACAACTACACGGTCTCATCAAAGCTGGTCAATCAGGTTCGTTTCCAATATTCGACACTCGATCCAAGTTCGGCGCAGAGCGCAGGTGCGACATCACCGGCCGTGCTCGTGACGTTTACGCCCCCGGGCGAAAGCTCGCAGACCCAGGTCTTCGGTTCGACCACAAGTTCGTCAGACCGGCAGGAAAAACGATGGACTATTTCCGACACTGCAAGTTATGCCGCGGGCCCGATAACCTGGAGATTCGGATTTGATTATCATAACGTCGATACGACCTTCATTGACCGATTCGACGCAACCGGAACCTACACCTTTGGTAGTTTTGTGTTTTTTGCGGCAAACAATCCTTCACGCCTGCAGCAAAACTTCAACAACACCTCAAATCTTAAGAACCAGTACATAGGCGCTTTCATTCAGTCAGACTGGCGGGCGAGGTCAAATCTGACGATCAGCGCCGGCCTTCGCTATGAACGGGAAACAGTGCTTGACGATACAAACAATTGGGGGCCGCGCGTCGCCGTTGCGTGGAATCCGTTCAAAGGAGACAAAACTGTCGTTCGGTTTGGCGGAGGCATTTTCTACAATCGTGTTCTCCTGCGAACGGTCGACGATTACACAGCCGATTCCCAATCGCTCCGTTTGGACACAAACAGCCTGAACGTGCCTACCGGTGTTTCGGTAAACCTAACGACGGTCCGAAACTTCCTGGGAACGACATTTCCTAACGGTTTGACGTTGGACACGATCATTCCCGTGAACACAACAAACAGTTATCCGGTGAGTCAGCTGGCTCGTCCGTCAACGGTTTTCCGCAGCCTTTCGCCGGATCTGGTGATACCGGAAAGTTATCAGTTCAATGTGGGTTTTGAACGTGAGATCAAGAAAGGCTGGGTATTCGAAACTAACTTCACGTTTAACAAGACCGCCCATTTGTGGCGTGAAACAAACCCCAATGCTCCGGTATTGCCTTCGGGCCTGACGGATCGCAATAACGATGGGCAGGTGACACTCACCGACTATCTGCTCGGCATAACCACCGGGGTGCATCGATTCTATGTCGGTTCTCCCAACGATACGGTCGGACTTCACACTTCGCCCGATGATGCGGCCGGGACGTGCAGTTCTTCGTCAAC
>CAYTDJ010000373.1:0-3388 GCA_964436265.1 uncultured Chloracidobacterium sp.
GTCTGATTGCGTCCGTTTCTGCGCAAAGCGACGGCGCGACTCAGAACAAAACCGGCCGTGGCGGTACGTTTGCGATCGTGAATGCAAAGATCGTGACGGTCTCCGGAGCCGTGATCGACAACGGCACCGTAGTTATCCAAAACGGCAAGATCACGGCTGTTGGTGCCGGAGTCTCGGTCCCGTCGGGCGCAGAGCGTATTGACGGCAAGGGCCTTTCCGTATATCCGGGAATGATCGATTCCGCAACAGGTCTTGGACTAGCAGAGATCGGCCAGGGTGCGAACGCGACAGTCGATATAGCGGAAACGGGTAATAACAACGCAAACGCCAAGGCATATCTTGGTGTTAACCCGCATTCTTCGCACGTCAATGTGACTCGTGTTAACGGGATCACGACCGTCATGTCCGCTCCGACCGGCGGCCTGATCGCCGGCCAGGGGACGATCATTAACCTTAACGGCTCGACTCAGGCAGAAATGGCGATCGTTCCGGCGGCGGCTCTTGTTATCAATTTCCCGCGTGTTGCCGCAGGCGGCGGTGGTTTCGGCGGTGGCGGGTTTGGTGGTTTTGGCGGTCCACAGCTTGACTTCAACGAAGCGGTAAGACGACGCGACACGCAGATAGAAGAGCTTAAGAAGATCTTTGCAAGTGCAGTGAGCCTCGGGAGGTCCATCGACGCGTATGCTAAGGACAAGACGCTGCCGGCTCCGGCGACGAATCTCGCGTTGGAAGCAATGATCCCCTATGTTCGCGGTGAAAAGCCGATCGTGTTTCCGGTCGAGCGTGAACGAGACATCAAGGCCGTGATCAAATTCGTTACCGATATGAAACTTAAGGGGATCATCGTCGGCGGACAGGAAGCATGGAAAGCGGCCGATGACCTGAAGAAAGCCAATATTCCGGTGATATTCACGAATATCTACAACCTTCCGGTTCGCGACGACGATCCATACGACTATCTCTTCGCGGGCCCGTCTAAGCTGCAGGCTGCGGGAGTTAAGTTTGCGATATCGACCGGGGACGCAGGAGCCGAAAACCGTGATCTTCCTTATCACGCAGGGCTCGCGGGCGCATATGGCCTACCGAAGGATGAAGCGTTAAAGGCGGTGACACTTTATCCGGCGCAGATCCTCGGCGTTGGCGATCAGCTTGGGTCGATCGAAGTCGGAAAAATGGCAAATATCGTTGTTACCGACGGTGATATGCTCGATCCGCGAACGAACGTAAAGTACGTCTTCATCGGCGGGCGGTTGATCCCGCTAACCAGCCGGCACACGGAACTTTTCGACAGCTTTAAAGATCGAAAATAAAGTGATTATTAAGCAAACTTAAGAAGGCTGTCGGAAACGACAGCCTTTTTGATATTCAGTTCTAATGGATGATTAGCCTTTCTGAGGAATTTCCTCGCCTTCTTCGAAGAACTCGAGTGAGGCGGAGTTCAGGCAGTAACGTTGGCCGGTCGGCGGTGGACCGTCGGTGAAGACGTGGCCTTGGTGGCCGCCGCATCTTGCACAGCGGATCTCCGTACGCCGCATTCCATAGCTGTTGTCTTCGATGTTGGTCAGGTGATCTTTGTCGAAGGGCGTGTAGAACGACGGCCAGCCCGTGCCGGAATTGAACTTATGCTTTGAGCTGAACAGCGGCAAACCGCAAAGCCTGCAGGCATAGGTGCCGTCAAGCTTGTTGTCCAGCAGAGTTCCGCAAAAAGGCGGCTCCGTGCCGTGATTCAGGAGAATCCTATATTCCTCTTCGTTCAGGTCTTGAGCGAGGCGTTCGATCGTATCTTTGTCGAGCGGACCAATGTCATAGCCTGATCCCGAAAGCTCCTTTCCGAGTTCTGTTTTCATACCCACATTATATCTCATCCGCCAGACCAAATATTTCAACGCAATTTGCGGTCAAGAAAATTATGTCCGCTCGTGCTTCCCGAATGCGTTAATCAGGTCGAACTATTCCCGGAGTTCACATCAGGTCCGAGGCGACCGCAAGTGTGAAGTCCCAGTTCGGCTGATATTTCAAGTGGAGAGGTAAGACAGTGAAGAAACAAGCAATCATAATTGCATCACTCTTATTTGTTGTGATTTCAACGTTTAACTCAGCAAACGCGCAGTCGCCCACCCGCATACAATTTGCCAAGGGCAAGAGTTCGGCTGTGGTAAAGGGAACGACCGGCGAATATGGCGTTACCTACGTCGTTCGTGCCCGTTCGGGGCAGAAGATCGTCCTCGACCTGTCGCCGACTACAAAGGTCGGGATCAAAGTAGAGACAAATGGACGCTACGGCCAATCCGTACTGCTTCGCGAAGAGAGCGGCGGGCACTACGAGGTCGGCCTCGAAGAAAATGGCGACTACACGATCTTTGTCGGTTCGACAAACAACAAGCCTATCAACTTCACACTTACAGTGAAGATCACAAAACTCGCGGATGTCTGATCCGCCGGTCAAATACGCATAAAAGGAACAAATACGAAATCATGCTAAGACTAGCTACTCATACACGCACAATAACGCTTGCAGCCATTATTCTCGGCATCGCGGGTATCGCAGCCGCCCAGTCGCCCGAAACGAAAGAAAACGGATCGGGAAAGACTCAATCTCCGGCAGCTTCCAATCCTCAAACAGTCAATGCAGTTCAGAGCGGACCTTGGACCGTCGGGCTTGACCAAGCGAAGAACACGGTCCGTATCGGGAACACCGAAGCCGAACCCGTACCCGTTAAGGTCATGCCGACGAGCAGCGGAAGGAAAGCATTCCAGGCACGGCTTATCGTGGCTCCGCAAGGCGAAGGTTTTGCGTCGGCACTGATGCAAATTCCTGCCGGAAAACGACTGATCATCGAGAATATCTCTGCGGTCGGTCGGACGCCGCCGGGCCTTCGGATGGAAATAAACTTTTTCACCTACATCGACAATAACGGTGACGGTGTCGGTGATATTTCCGACATTGTTTTCCACCGGATCGCTCTCATCGACCAAGGAACCTTTCTGGGCACTTCGATCGCTTCTGCGAATCACAAGGTTCTTGTTTTTGCAGACGAACAGATCGGGACCGGACATTTCGGCGTCACGCTCCAGGCACGCCTTAGCGGAAGCACCACGGAATTTGCTCAGGCTCAGGTCACGTTTTCGGGATATGTCGAAGACATTCCGGCTATTCAATAACCGTAGGAACATATTGAGGAACAAAAATGGACACAACAAAACAACCAACTGATCTGGAAGTGTTAAAAGGAAAACTCAAGGCCGTTTGGTCCGCCGGAGATTTCGCGGAGATCGCAAGATCATTCGAGACCGGAGCCGCGGAGTTTGCCGATCGGCTCTCGTTTGCCCAAGGGACAAAAGTTCTCGATGTAGCTTGCGGCAATGGAAACACCGCGATCCCTGCGGC
>CAYTDJ010000374.1:0-3386 GCA_964436265.1 uncultured Chloracidobacterium sp.
TCTTCGTTCCGGCATTTATGTGGCTGTGGGGCGTACAGGACGACATCTCGCATCACCGAATCCGCTACACGCGCAAACAGATCGTCGAACGCCTCGAAAAGGCCGGTTACACGGTCGAACGCGCAACTTACGCCAACTTCACATTCTTTGCACCTATCCTCGGCGGTCGAACATTGATGCGGCTTACCGGCATCAAACCCGAATCGGAAAACAACGTCAACATCTCCGCTCTAAACGGCTTCTTTGGCAAGGTGTTTTCAGCAGAACGCCACATCCTTAAGAACTTTGACTTCCCGTTCGGCGTTTCGATCGTGGTGGTCGCCCGGAAAAACATATGCAAATAGAGATCTGTGTTGATTCGCCGGAAGGCGTCATCGCCGCAAGGGACGGTCAGGCAAACAGGGTCGAACTTTGCGATAACCTTTTTGAGGGCGGTACGACGCCGAGCATAGGAGCTATGAAGATGGCCCGGCGTGTCGGCGGGATCGCACTCCACGTCATCATCCGACCTCGCGGAGGAGATTTTCTTTACTCCGTCGTGGAGTTCGACACGATGCGAACGGATATCGAGGCCGCCCGCACATCACGGGTCGACGGTGTCGTCATCGGATTGCTGACAGCAGACGGAAATATTGATAAGGAGCGAACCGCCGAGCTCGTAACACTCGCCCGGCCGATGTCCGTCACATTTCATCGTGCATTCGACGTTTGCCGTGATCCGTTTGCGGCGCTTGAGGATCTGATCGAGATCGGTGTCGACCGCGTACTCACCTCTGGCCAGCAGGCGGATGCCGTCAGCGGTGCGGAGACCATACGACAACTAGTCGAAGCGGCAGGCGACCGCATCGTCGTCATGGCTTGCGGCGGTCTTGATGAGACCAACGTTGCTGACGTGATCTGGAAAACCGGTGTGAGTGAAGTCCATTTTACTGCCTTCGAATCGGTGGAAAGCGAGATGGAGTTTCGAAACGATACGGTAGCGATGGGCAGTGAAGATGCAGGTTCGGAATATGTTCGTCAGGTAACAAGCGCGGAAAAGGTCAGACGGGTGATCGAGGCCGCGGGATGAGCGATTTTTATTGCGACGAAGTGTTGAGCGGCAACACCGAAGTTAAAAAAGTGTTCGAAACCGACCGCGTACTTGCCTATCACCACACTCGGCCATATTGGCCCATTCACATCGTTGTCATACCAAAAACTCACGTCGGATCGCTTTTGACGATCGAAGACAACGAACTATTGATGGAGTTGCTTGCAGCCGTAAAGGCGGTCGCTGGAACGGTCGTCGAAGAACATGGAGCAGCACGAGTGCTTACAAATCTCGGAGACTACCAGGATTCAAAACATCTGCACTTTCACGTGAATTCGGGGGATCCGGTTTAGAGTGCGCGATTCATCGCGTAATGATCGTGAGGCTCACACTCCGAACACTAAAACCAACTTCTCGCCCCAAACACTTTTCCCTTCGGATACTGCGAATTAGTGATCGAGTAGCTGAAGCCCTTTTGTATCGCGAACGCGCCGATCTCACCGGTCTTTGAGAGCGCAAGAAATCCTACCTGGAGCTGCTTTGCCTTGGTCGGATCGCGCTTGACGACGCGTCGGACGGCCTCGCGGCAGGCTTGTTCCGGTGTTCGGCCGAAACGCATCTGTTCGATGACGGTATGTGTGCCGCAAATGCGGATGACCTCTTCGCCCACGCCTGATGATGTTGCCGCACCAACCTCATTATCGACAAACAAACCTGCACCTATGATCGGTGAATCGCCTACCCGGCCGCGCATCTTAAATGCCATCCCGCTCGTGGTCACCATGCCGGCGAGTTTGCCGTTTGCGTCCATCGCAATAGTCCCCATCGTGTCGTGATTCGCGTTCCCGTCGTCAAAAAAGTATGGTGCGGCCTGCGAGACCTTTTTATTCTCAATGTTGATCTCGGGCTTGTATTTCGACTTCTCAAGCCACTTTTTCCATTCCTTTTCGGCATCCGCCGAGAGAACAGCCGGTTCGAGCGTAAAGCCTTGAGCAACTGCAAACTCCTGTGCACCTTTGCCCGAAAGCAAGACATGCGGCGTGTTCTCCATTACTTTGCGGGCGACCGAAACGGGATGTTTGATCCGTTCGAGAAATGACACACCGCCGCAGTCGCCGTTGCCGTTCATGATGCACGAATCGAGTGTAACGTTTCCGTCGCGGTCAGGATATGCGGCTAACCCGACGCAGCAGCTTGGCTCGTCTTCCGACGCTCGGCCGGCGGCCTCGACCGCATCGAGCGCGTGCCCGCGTTTTGACAATATCGGCCAGGCGCCGTTGTTTGCGGTAATGCCGCTGTCCCATGTTGAGACGACGACGGGCATTTTTACCTTTAGGGACAAGCCGATCGGATTCGGTTTAGCCTGTCCAAATGTTCGGTCGGCAATGAGTAATGGCAGTCCGAGAAGCGGGATCTCAAGGAATTTACGTCGGTCCATAATGTTTGGAAACCAAAGGAATGTCCTGAGTTTAGCCCTAGAATCTCCGTCCTGCAAATTCGCGTTTTCGTCGGGAAAGTTCTACATTTATTAGTTTGCCGAAGTTGAATTGATGGACTCTAAGGAAACAATACAAATGGACGCCGGCCCCGAGATATCGCTGTTCCTGCCGGTATTGGACGAGGAAGAAAATCTTCGCCCGATGCACGCAAAGATACAGTCGGCTCTTGAAACGCTCGGTAAGACCGCCGAGGTGATCTACGTAGATGACGGCTCAACAGACAAGTCGTTAGAAATATTGAAAGAGATCGCCACGAGCGACGATCGTGTTCGCGTGATATCTCTCCGACGCAATTACGGTCAGACAGCCGCGATGTCCGCCGGAATTGATGCCGCGAAGGGCGAGATACTGATCCCAATGGACGCCGACCTGCAGAACGACCCGGCCGACATCAAACGCTTGCTCGAAAAGCTGGACGAAGGTTATGACGTTGTTTCTGGCTGGCGGCTGAACCGGCAGGACAAAATGATCTCGCGAAAGATTCCTTCTATGATCGCCAACAAGATCATCTCGTGGATAGGCGATGTTCACCTGCATGATTACGGCTGCTCACTCAAAGCGTATCGCCGCGATGTGCTGAAAGATGTAAAACTATACGGCGAAATGCATCGCTTCATACCGATCTATGCTTCGTGGGCCGGTGCCCGTGTAACGGAGATCCCGGTCGACCATCACGCCCGCACTGCAGGCAGATCGAAATACGGCATCTCACGCACCGTCAAGGTGATATTCGACCTGATGACGATCAAGTTCATGGCCGAATACCACACAAAACCGATATATGTATTCGGCACGTTCGGGATGCTGGCTTTTGCGGCCTCGATATTTTCGGGTCTTTACGCGATATTTTTGAAATT
>CAYTDJ010000375.1:0-3385 GCA_964436265.1 uncultured Chloracidobacterium sp.
ACGGTCAAAACTTTGAGGCTGTCTCCGGTTCAACTCGAATCCTCGCGTTCATTGGCCCGGAAGGCGGCTGGGATGACGCTGAACTTGAAAAGGCAAAAGCCGCCGGGATCGTCTCGATCACATTCGGCGGCCGTGTATTGAAAGCCGATACCGCTGCTATCTCGATCGCGTCGATCCTGCAGCACCGGTTCGGCGATATGAACTAGTTTGGATCCGTCTTGACCACTTTCGGCCTTATATAAGCCTCGCCGCGTTGCTTCAGTTTCGCCTTTGAGCCAAGGGCGTGTACGACCGAATCCAGCAGGTCTTTAGTGTCCAACTTAAAGCTCGTCGTGCCTTTCGCGTCCACATCCGGATCGTCGTATTGCAGTACAAGATAACGACGCTTTTCCTTGATCAATCCGGCAAGGCCCGCGCCCGGAAGCGGGATGTATTTGACGACGTTCCCGGTAGTGGACGTAACCGATTTCTCATCGGAATAAACTATCAACAGCGCGTCATACGGGATCCCGAACTTCTCCTTTTGGTCTTCGCCGAAAAACACAAGCCTTTCATTCGTGTCATCAAACTTCAGCGTGCCCGATTCCTTATCGGAATAGCCGAACACGCCGCCTTCATATTTTGCGTTGAATGACGGTGGTGCAGGTTTTATCTCCGAAGCGGGTGTCGGCGCCTTATCCATCTGCCGCGGCTGGGCAAATACGCCTATCGAGCTAACCGCGAAGATCATAAAAGTGATCAGACTGAGTTTCATAATTCTATTCCCGATCGAAGTTCAAGATTTCGTATTTCTATAAATAGACGCTTAACTCAGCCAAATAGTTGTCACGCGCCGGCGGCCTTTTCATCGCCGCTCGAATATCGCCGCAATCGCTCTTTCGCGATCCGCACATATTCCTTTGAGATCTCCGACCCGAACCAACGTCTGCCCAACAGTTTAGCTGCCTTTGCGGTCGTTCCGCTGCCCATAAAGCAGTCATAGACCACGTCGCCCTCATTCGTCCATGTGCGGATCTGGTCCTCAGCAAGCTGCTCGGGAAATATCGCCGGATGTTCAAACGCGATCTTGTCCTTTGCCGAGGAAGTCCCGACGTTGTACGAAAATATGTTGCTTAGTTTTCGTTCGGTCTTGATCTCGCGGCCTATGTCTTCGTCCGGCACGTTGCCGCGGCCCGCACCCGTGATCCTGAATGCTTTGATCTTTTGTCCGGCGGATTTCGTCGGTTCTGTCAACGGGTTAAACGTCTTCGGCTGACCCTTCGAAAAGCAGAACATATACTCGAAGCATTGCCGGTACCGCTTGCCGCAATCGCTCGGTATCGGGTTATTTTTCGCGTAGATCATCGTGTCGTGCACTTTGAATCCCGCGTCGCGAAATGCGAACGCGTGCGAAAAGCTCGAAAGCGTCTCGCTTCCGTTATGCGTGCGGTCGCCGACGACCCAGATCACGACGCCGCCCGGCTTCGTCTTGGCGTACAGCCCCGCCGCGATCTCTTCAACCGGAAAGTGATATCCGTTGTAATCGCGCAGGTCATCGTACGGCGGGCTAGTAAGCGTCATGTCGATCAGATCGTCCGGCATTCGTCGAAACGTCTCGATACAATTTTCCGTGTATATCTTGCCGAATTGGATCATGCGGGGATCAGAATCGATTCTCACCAAAAGTATGTTTCCAGCTCAATGAATTAGCCATTACATCGAGCCGCAGCCGTTCCGCGTCGGAGCAATGCGGGGCAAGCATCGCGAATATCGACTTTGCCAACGGGACCGACAGCGTACCGGCCTGGCTCATCAGATTTGGAAAGTAATGCATCTGCAGATCGCCGTCAGCCCCGCGATGAAATTTCGCTCCCGCCTCTCCATCCATCGATTCGACGATCTGTCCGGCAGGCACGACCTTTCGCGGAATTTCCTGCCTTGCCGCACCGTCCGAGATCGAACCGAGAAGCAGAATGCCGATAAGCGCTTTCTGTTCATCGACGAGGTCGCGTTTCAGTTCGCCCAACGCCGGCATCTGCGCCAGACGCGGCGAGAAGTTTGAATATTCGGGATTGACCAGTCTCGAATCGCAGATCACGCCTACGATTCTCTCCGTACCGCGATCCATCGACACGAACGTCCCAAACCCGTATTCATCCTCCGTCGGCACGCCTTCGCCGTCGCGCTCGTCCAATACGCGCGCGATGTAGGATATATGCGAATTCGAACCAACGACTTTTGCGATCTTCATTTTCTGGTTGTGCCGATCAAAGGCTGTCCCATTTTTCGAGGAACCGGACGATATGGTCTCTCTCGCCCTTTTCGGCCTCGGCCTCGAGAAACTCGCGAAAGTCGTCCTGTTCGTTGATGTATTCTTCTTCCGAGATCTTTCCGGCAAAGTTCACTACGCGAAGCCAGATGAGATAGGTATTAAGCGTATCGATCTGATTGTATTCGACGATCTCGCGCAGTTTTCCGTCGAGCCACAGATCGACCACCTGAGCGCCGTCAACGTCGATCTTGCCCGGAAATCCGCAAAGTCGCGAGAGGTCGTTAAGCCGCGGGGTCATCGCACCGCGCGAAAACCGCTGGAGCAGGTCAAGGTGCGCTTCGCTGTTTCGTGAATCGAAGTAATCACGGCCTTCCCACGGCTTGTTCGGTCGCTCGCTAAACGCCTCGGCGCGAATGTCGTTCACCAATGCGCGCTGTATCAGCACTTGAAGGTCCGACTCTGCCGAGTTGAAGCCAACAAGCTGCGGATTGCGAACGCCGACATAATGTAGAAAATCGCTGATGATCTCGCCTTCGTCCGAACGGTCGGCGGCAAGTGGAAGCTTTGGGAGCGAATGGAGCCCGAATTCGACCTTGCGGTCCGGCCCGTCATAGGTCACCCGCCGCGAAAGGAATGCGATCGAGACAACGCGGGAAAAGATATATTTCACGAATGGCCGCGGCATCTTTTCCGCGTCGTATCCGTTCGTCTCCTGCCAGAGCCGTTCCATCGCTGCTATCTCGGTCGTATCGGCAGGCAGGTCAAAAAGCCGGATCGCACCGGCCGCATCCGGCACCCATTCGAGATCGAAAAACCAGACTGGATCGTGAATTTCACCTTTCAGCATCTGGCTCGAAGTTTAACACAGCAAAAAAGATCGGGAAAAATCCCGATCCTTTTGCCAAGACCGATGCCGCCGTCTAGTTTCCTCTTGTCACGGACGTGTTTGAAGACTCACTGACCGAAAGCCGGAAGGCAGTTCCCTTTTCGAGCTTCAGGTTTCCGCTGCCGAGCGAGATCGTCGAACCTCCGTTTGCCGAAGCATCTGCCGATTGCGAGACCGAGATGCCGCGGATCGCACTGCCGGCTGAGCCGACCGTCGAACCGGCTGTGTTGGCAAGTCCGCCGACGGTG
>CAYTDJ010000376.1:0-3376 GCA_964436265.1 uncultured Chloracidobacterium sp.
ACATGAAGGGCATTGAAAATCTGCGAATTCCTCGATCGTCACCTTGGCGTCAGGAGCGCCGAGCATGTTTATCCCAAGCGCGGCTCCCGCAGGCGCGTTGGCCGGAACGGTCGACGGCCGGTTCGAATTCGCCGGGCGGCCATTGCCTGCCGAGTTATTCGCCGCGGGCGACTTCGACGTGCTGTAGAGCATGTAAAATCCGACGACCGCTGCAACGAGTACCAAGCCGATGATGATCAAAGGCGTTGAGCTGCTCTTCTTTGTTTCTTTTGCCATTATTTGAAATAGATAAACGCAGTTTTGTTTTGATGACTAACCTACTACCCTGAGTCGTTTGTTTTCGGTGGAATGTCCCTCGATCCTACTGATCTCTTCGGTTACACGTGCTGCAATGCCGTCAGCATCCAGGCCGTACTGTGCAAGTAGCTTTTTCGGATCGCCGTGCGGCACGATCTCGTCCGGCACGCCCATTCTTACGACCTTCAACTTGTCCTGCAACCCTCTAGATTCGAGCAGTTCCATCACAGCCGAACCGAACCCGCCGGCAAGATAGGCTTCTTCGACGGTAACCAAGATCTTGTTCTCGTTTGCGATCGAAAGGATCAATTCTTCGTCCAGCGGCTTTACGAAACGCGCATTGACGACCGTCGGCTTGACGCCGTCTGCCGCAAGCTTTTCCGCCGCATCGATCGCCGGCTGTACCATCGAACCGTATGCAATTATCGCGATATCCGATCCTTTTCGTAGGGTCTCGCCCTTGCCGATCTCGATCTTCTGCGGAGCACCGCTGATATCAACGCCCGTCCCGTTTCCCCGCGGATAGCGAATGGCCGCCGGCCCCGGATGATCGATCGCCGTCAGCATCATATTTCGCATTTCCGCTTCGTCTTTCGGCGCCATAAGGACGATGTTCGGGTAGCTTCTTAAGTATGCGATGTCGAGCAGGCCGTGATGCGTCGGCCCGTCTGCTCCGACGATGCCGGCTCGGTCCATCGCAAACGTCACGTCGAGTTCCTGCAAACAAACGTCGTGTATTACCTGGTCGAAACCGCGTTGAAGAAAAGTAGAATAGATCGCAGCGACGGGCTTCAACCCTTCGCACGCCATCCCCGCACAAAACGTGACCGCGTGCTGCTCGGCGATGCCGACGTCGAAAGAGCGTTCGGGAAACTTTTCCAGCACCTTATCCACGCCCGTTCCGTCAGGCATTGCGGCCGTTAAAGCGACGATCTTTTCGTCCTTTTCCATCAGCTCGCACATGGTGCGGCCGAACACCTCAGTGTAGGTCGGCGGAGCCGCCTTGCCGGATTTGTACGGCAGGCCCGTTTTCGGGTCGAATGGCCCGGTCGCGTGATAGGCGTAATAATTCTTCTCCGGGTTCGGAAAGCCCTTACCTTTCGTCGTCAGGGCGTGGACGATCACCGGACCGTCATCGACCTTTTTCGCTTCTTCCAGCGCGTGCACGAGCATCGGCACGTTGTGGCCGTCCACGTAGCCGATGTACTTGAATCCGAGCTCGTTCACCAACGCGCCGGGCAGAACTGCCGCGGCGATCGCGTCCTTTATGCCTTTCGCCGCCCAGCGGAGCGTACCGCCGATGCCGGGAACGCTCTCCAGAGCGTCGCCGATCTCTTCCTTGAGGTGCTGGTAGCTTTGGGCTTCCTTGATGCGGTTAAGATAGCGGCTCAGTGCGCCGACCGCCGGAGCGATCGACATCTCATTGTCGTTGAGAAGGACGATCAGCCGCGATTTCAAATGACCGGCCTGGTTGATCGCTTCCATCGCCATGCCGCCCGCAAGCGATGAATCGCCGATCAGCGCGCACACGTGAAAATCTTCGCCCTTTTTATCGCGGGCGACGGCCATTCCCAAAGCAGCTGATATCGACGTCGAAGCGTGTCCCGCGCCGAAGGTGTCGTATTCCGATTCGTCGCGGCGGAGAAAGCCCGAAAGCCCGCCTTCCTGCTTTATCGTGTGAAGCTGATCGCGCCGGCCTGTAAGTATCTTGTGGGCGTATGCCTGATGCCCGACGTCCCAAACGAGCCGGTCATTCGGCGTATCGAACACATAATGCATCGCCACCGCAAGCTCGACGGCGCCGAGCGACGCGCCCGTGTGGCCGCCCACGCGCGAGCAAGTGTCGATAATGAATTGGCGAACTTCGTCCGCGACTTCCTGCAGGTCATCAACGCGAAGCTGACGCAGGTCTGCGGGCGAATTTATCTCTGACAAAAATCTCATCTACCAATGGCCTTCTTAAATAGTCCGAATCTCGCATTATAGCAATCAAACACGTAAACGCTAGGACGGACGCAATACCTTAATTCTAATCCAAAACCCTCTGTTTTACATATCTTTACAACAAAGATTCGGCTAAACACCGCGTTTCAGCGTCAAACGATGTAGAAGCGAAAAGCTTGATATTTTCAACAGAGGTACGACAATGGCACTCAGATCAAAATTCTTCACATTATTCACACTCGTTTTCGCCGTAACGGCGTTTTCGGTTTTCACATCGGCGCAGGAAACGACGCCTGCACCAAAAGAAGGCGATAAAAAGGTAGAGAAACCGGACGGTAGAGGCTTCGGACGCCACGGCGGCTTTGGCCGCATGGGCGGCAAATTCGGCGGCCGGATGGGACGCATGGGCGGAATGCACGGCGGTATGGGTATGCGCGGCGGAATGGGCATGCGTGGACTTCACGGCATAACGCTGACCGACGCTCAGAAAGAGCAGATCAAGGCGATCCACGAGGCAAATAAGCCTAGCCAGGAAACCATGGACCAGATGAAGGCATTTATGGAAGCCCGGCGTGCAGGCACCTTGACCGACGCGCAAAAGGAACAGATGAAACAGTTTCGCGAAGCACGGCGGACAAAGATGGAATCGGTCCACGCTCAGGTGCTGGCTATCCTGACCCCGGAACAAAAGGCTCAGATCGAGACCAGAAAGGCTGAGATGCGACAGCGGATGGAAGAGCGACGCCTGCGTATGCAGGAACGCCGCATGAATCGCCAACCCGGCGACGCCAAGAAACCCGAAGCGAAAAAGCCCGAGGTCAAACCGACCGACAACAACTAACCCTAAACGTGCGATCTGAACCATGAAGTTCAGATCCATCTTCGGCTCTTAGCTATCCAAAACGATCAGTCCGTGGCAACCCCAAGTTACCACGGACATTTTCTTTCAATTCTCACTTCTCATTTCTCATCTCTCACTTCTCCGCTCGTCGTCTATGAATTGCCTCTTATATGAATTGCCTATGAATTGCCTCTTACATGAATTGCCTCTTATACGAATTGCCTCTTACATGAATTGCCTCTTATATGAATTGCCTATGAATTGCCACTGGCTTTAGCCAGTGGTCAGGTGCAG
>CAYTDJ010000377.1:0-3373 GCA_964436265.1 uncultured Chloracidobacterium sp.
TGCCATCCCGGCCGATAATAAATGGTTCACGCGGCTCGCGGTATCAGAGGTCATCGTCCAAAAGCTCGAATCGATGAACCTGCATTACCCGAAAGTGACAAAGGAACATCTGGCCGAATTGCAGGAAGCCAAAAAGATGCTGGAAAGCGAGAAATGATCTCGATCGGCGCATTGCTGTTACTCCGTCGGTACCATTCTCATTATCCGGTCGTCGCTGTCGAGCGGAGTGCCGCGGCCGTCGCGGTTTGAGGTTGAAAAATAGATATATCCGTCCGGCCCTTGTGCCATCTCGCGAACGCGGCCGACGCGATCGACGAGCAAGTTGTCCTGCGAAACGACCGTTCTTCCATTCAGCACGACGCGAACGATCCGCGCACCACGAAGGCATCCGAAAAAGAAATTACCCTTTAGGTCGGGAAAAGCAGCACCGGTGTAAAACATCGCGCTTGCCGGCGCGCATGAAGGTGTGTATTCAAGCAGCGGCGTGACTAGTCCTGGTGCGGTCATCTTGCCGTAGATCGTCGGCCAGCCATAATTCTTTCCGCGTTCGACGATGTTCACTTCGTCAGCACCGCCGCCGCGATTCTCAAATCCGCTCGGCCCGTGTTCCGTTTGAAACATCAGTCCGCTTCCGGGCTGCCAGGCGAGGCCTTGCGCGTTGCGATGCCCGGTCGTCCATATCTCCGGCCGATAACCTTTTCTGCCGACAAACGGATTATCCTTTGGCACACTTCCGTCATCATTAAGCCGGAGCGTCTTCCCGGCGAGCGAATTATTGTCCTGCCCGAGGTTCCAGTCCGTCGAATCTCCCGTGGTCACATATAGCTTTCCGTCCGGGCCGAATCGGCATCGCGTTCCGGCGTGGTTTGGAGCTCCAGGTATCTGTTCGATGACCACCGTCGGTTCCGTAAATTTTCCGTCCGCGTATTTGTAACGCACGACCTTTACATATTTGCCGTCAGCGTTGTAGGCATACGCGAGATATACAAAACTATTTGTCGCGAAACTCGGATGCAGCGAGATGTCCATCAGCCCGCTCTCCCCCGAGGGTTCGACATCCGGAACGACAAAGACCGGTTCGGCCCGCAGCTTTCCTTTTTCGATGATGCGAACGCGTCCCGGCCTTTCCGTGAACAGCATCTCGCCCGTCGGCAGCCACGCAAATCCCCACGGAACTTCCAATCCGCTCGCGACCGTTTCGACCTTAAATCGCGTGCGGTCCTGAAACAAAAAAACGGCATTTTCGATCCCGCCGGTGGGAGCCGCGTTGGCGCAGCTTCCCAACATAGTCAGTGTGAGCAGGAACAATGTGCGGAATCCTTGTTTCATTGTCTAAGTTTGACGCGCATACAGTCTAATTTGTTTCCACTCAAGAACAAAAACTACGGAGCTTGGTAGTAGTTCGTCAAAAGCGGTTAAAATTTTGGCTCACTCCATTTTCCGGAAGATATAATCGGTAATAACCCTGACCATGATCAAAAGCTGTTTCAATACGCTTGTTCGACACCTCTATATTTTGCTGGCGTTCGTTTTTGCCGGCTTCGCGGCCGCACAGGACGGAGAACTCAAGGTGTCCGGGTCTATCAGCGACCCTGAAGGTGCTGCCGTCTCCGGCGCCCGCGTAGAGATCCGCGGGCCAAAGCAGAAGATCGCGATCGCGGACGGACAAGGCGAATTTGAGATCACCGGCCTTTCGCCGGGCAGTTACACGTTGACCGTGACGGCGAATGGCTTTGCGGTCGAATCGCGCGAGATCACGCTTCCGACGGCCGGCAAGATCGAGATCAAGCTTTCTATTGCAGAAGCCACAGTGACCGTGACAGCCGAGATCGGCCAATCTGCCGACCGCCAAACCGTCCCGCAAAACGTGAACATTCTGGACACCAGCAAGATCTTCCAGCGGTCGGCCGCGACAATGGCTCAGGTCGCCGAAGTTGAAGCAGGAGTGAGAATGCAAAAGACCAGCCCGACCATCGGCGGCATATTCGTTCGCGGCCTTGCTGGAAAGAACGTCAACACATATGTTGACGGAGTTCGCTACACAACGTCCGCACAGCGCGGCGGCATTAATACTTTCTTCAACCTGAACGAACCGTCGAACATGCAAACCGTCGAAATACTCCGCGGTTCATCCAGTGCTCAATACGGTTCAGATGCATTGGGCGGAACGGTGAACATGCTTACGCGAAGCCCGAAGTTCGGAGCCGACAAGCCCGAGTTCCACGGCGAGTTCAAGACACGATTCAATTCAGCAGATCGATCGTTTGGCGGTTCGGGCATGTTGAGTTACGGAACGGACAAGCTCGGCGGCTATGTAAATTTGGCTGCTCGCCGGATCGGTACTCTTCGCACTGCTGACGGCATCGATACTCATGCTGCCGTCACACGTTTTCTCGGCCTGCCGTCGGACATTTTGGGGACGCGGCTGCCCGATACCGATTTTTCGCAATACGGCGGAGCCTTTCGACTTAACTACAGTCCGACGGACGACAGCCAGCTTTCTTTCTATTACGCTCGAAGCCAGCAGGACGGAGGTAAACGCTATGACCAGCTTCTCGGCGGCGACGGCAACCTGATCGCCGACCTGCGAAACCTGATGCTTGATTTTGGTTACCTTCGGTTCGTAAAGCAGAACTTAGGGTTCTTCGATACGGCATCTTTCACCGTCAGCTACAACAGCCAGCGTGAAGAACGCGTCAATCAGGGCGGGCAGGGCGATCCGCGCGGTTCGATCACACACCAATACGAACGCACGACCGCCGTCGGCTTCAGCTCTTTCCTTGAAAAGGCAGCCGGAACACGAAATGTCGTTGTGGTCGGCGGCGACTTTTACAGCGAGGGGATCAACTCTCCTGCCTTTACGGTAAATCCGGTCACGAATGTCGCCGTACTTTCCCGTCCCCGGGTTCCGGACAATGCGCGATACAAACTCGCCGGCGTTTTTCTGCAGGATACGTGGGACGCCATCCCTGACCGGCTGCGCATAAGCGGTGCGATTCGATACAACGGCGCATGGTATGAGGTTCGCGCGGCAGACAGCCCAATTGTAAATAACTTCCGCCTCTGGAACGACGACCGTCTGACAGTGAGTGATTACTCCGCAAATGTCGGCGCGACTGTCCGCCTGGTCGATCAACTTCGCCTAGTAGCAAGGTACAGCCGCGGATTTCGTGCCCCGAGTATGACCGATCTCGGAACGCTAGGACTCACGGGCGATGGTTTCGAGGTCGACCATTCAACCGCGATCGGCTTAGGCGGAACCATCGGGACCACAGCCGATTCGTCCGCCGTCTCGACCGGGTTGCCCGTTGCCCGACAAAGCTCCGAACTTACGAATAACTTTGATATCGGGCTTCGTTATAGAAATTCATGG
>CAYTDJ010000378.1:0-3363 GCA_964436265.1 uncultured Chloracidobacterium sp.
TTACCTGTACTGCAGATCGTCGGCGGGATCGAAGCACTAAGCATCAGCCCGGGCAAAAGGCTCGCAGTGTTTGCTGAGAATTGAGTGAACGTCGTCCCGGTCGTAGCCGCTTGCACGCCTACAGTCGCCGATGCTCCTGAGGAATTAACACCGGCACCGGTGAGGGCATAAACAAATTCGAAATTATTCGAGCCTTCGTGGAAGTAAACCGCAAAGTTCGTGTCCGGCGGCCCGAGTGTCTGGCCGGAAACCCAGTGCCTTGCCCTCCACTCGAGCTTAAGTACTCGCGATCCCGGGATTCCCGTGACCTCCGAATAAATGCCGCCTCCTGATGTTACACTGGGCGACATATCGAGATCGTCCCAATAAGGCATTAAGACCGGAAGGCTCGCCGGGAAAGAATTATCGATAGCCGGCAGCGGCGTGTTGTTTACGCCGGAATTCGGAGAACCGGCATTCTCGATCCGTATGTTTCCATTAGTGCTTAACCTGATCGTGGAACCTGCGGCTACATTTGTCCCGTAAACAGAGAATGCAAATGGTGCGGTGAAGTTCACGGGTGCGTCATCTGTCTGGCTTCCGGTAACCAAGCTACCTCCCGGCGAAATGGTAGCACTGGTCGAAGCGGTAAAGTTGTAATTCGTTCCTCCCGCCTGACCTACCGGAATCGAGATGTTATAAACAGCCGGAGAAATACCTCCGGTAAAGTTGACCGTAAGTGTGAGATCGACACTTGTAAAACACGCAACGGTATTGTCGGTCGAGATCGCGAATGCACTCGAATTTAAGGCTGTCGCACCCGGTAGAA
Organism: uncultured Chloracidobacterium sp.; assembly: GCA_964436265.1. GTDB lineage: Bacteria > Acidobacteriota > Blastocatellia > Pyrinomonadales > Pyrinomonadaceae > OLB17. The sequence continues at coordinate 809 of CAYTDJ010000378.1, forward strand.
GGTCAGGATAGTTGGCACCTGCAACCGAAATACTCACCCCGGGGGTCGTGGTCGTAAGGGTAGCACTTATATTCGTCGCGGTGGTCGCTCCGAAATTTGTAATTGGAATATTGACCAAATTGCATTCGCTAGGTTCCACGATCGCGTTCCCACTAATAACGTTTGTCGAACCTGCTGTCAGAAATGCCGAAGAGTCCAACGCAACATTTGCGTTATAGACAACCAATGCAAAATGTTGGTCAGTCGGATCGGCATTCCCGAGGACACCATCGCCGTTAATTGCCGAGCCGGTGACGCGGATCGCCATAGGTCCTGAGAATCCAGCGGGAAGGTACACGTTTTCAACATTGTTCCGGTTGTCAGGCGAACCCCCGATCGTAGATAGGCCACCCGACAGCACGTTGCCCTTATATGTGTTGCCGCCTAACGTGACCTCGAGGTCGAGGTCATTGACCAGTGCCGGGTCCGCAACCCCCGGCGGGTCGGTCCATACCAAGGTCACTCGCACGGGCCGGCCGGAATCAACAACATTGCCCGAATAAATTCTCGATGCCCCGGTTCCGGCAAGAGTATCGGTCTCGTTTACATAGGTGATCGAAGCACCTGTGTTGAGCATCCCCTTTAGGTTTATACGGCCCCAACCTTCGCCGCTATTTGGGATCGCCGCCGCTGTCCCGACACCGTTTGCATCACGACCCGAATTGATGATCGCCGCCTTAACCAAAGCAGGGCTCGGGTTAAGGCCGCCGTGGCCTGTCTTCCAAAATTGAGTGAACAGAGCGGCTGCGCCAGCAACCTGCGGCGCCGCATGCGACGTGCCGCTGCTCCATCGGTGAGCCGCATCGATGTTTCCGAACAGTGAGCTCGGACCGGAGCGTCCGCCCGTGATCGCGGTTCCGGGAGCGGCTATATCGGGTTTGATCCGCGAATCGGCCGCTGGACCGATGGCCGATGACGGATTAAGGTCATCAATGTTGTTTGCTGATGCAGACAGTTCAGTACGGATGTTTTCAAGATTTGCAACCGCGATCAGGTTCTTGGCGACCTTCGGGCGCGTCAATCCGCTTCCGCCGTCATTTCCGGCTGAAAAAACAAGCAAGATCGGATCGATGGAAGCCGCAGCAGACGCGTCTCGAACGAAGCCGTCGTATTGAGCCGCATAAGAATCGTAGGAGTTGGCATTGGTACCGTTTCCCCAACTATTGTTACTGATGAACCCAAGAACACCATTCGGGCCAAGAGTCGTGACGGTATCGTTCACGGTATCTGCTTCGACCCCGGAATAACCTGCACGAAGCAGCGGGATGTTGATGATATTCGCTTTCGGAGCGACGCCTAAACCATAGTTGTAGCCTGTCGGATCAAGGACAGAGAACGGAGCATCACCTGCGATGATCGTCGCGTTAAGATGTCCGTGTCCCTGTGCGCCCGCAGACGCACTGCGGAGCGGCCCGTTCACCGTGTTACCGGATGTGATGTAAAATCCACCGTCTCCGGGAATACCGACCCCATCGTCCACGACCGAAACCGTTACGCCCTGGCCATTCACTCCGAACTGAGAAAGCGGGTTATAACCAGGAGCATCCAGAACCGTGGCGCTCGAATAATTGCCGGCAACGATCTGCGCCGCCCGTTCGTCCTCTTTTTCGGGCTTGCCCCATGCGTCAATACGAAACGTGTCCGGGATATCCGCTGCTTTCAAGATCGAATCGATCGAAGATTCGATTCGAACTACATTGAAGAAATTTCCGGGAAGGTCGATCGAGGAAATTACTTTCCCGCCGGTGAAAGAGGCGATCTCACCGGTCAGTGTCTTCAGATCCGCCCGTTTGAAAACCGCAACATCGAAAACAGCGGTTCGTTTGCTGATCATGTCGAGTCCCGAAATACCGTACCGAGGCTCGCGCCGAGTCTTCACGGCGATCAGCTGTTCTTGAAGTACAGGCGAGATCTTATACTCCGGCAGCAGCCGGCCGACCCAACGTACGCTTGCATCATTTGCTGCGGATGCGATCGAAGCGCTATTCCCGTAAACAAAGAATGCCCTGTTAGGAACGTACTGAAGTATTTCAACTCCCGATGATCTGAGCCCATCAAGGATCTCGTCAGTAGCAACGGTTTCGAGCTGGACAATATAATAACCGTCACCTTCAGGTGCCCGAAAAAGGCCGGACGGAACCGAACCCGACGGCGGATCGATATTGGGATCAAATGTGCCGCTAGCGAGATTTATGGTCGAAGCTGAGAACTGTGGTCTTTTCGGCTCCAGATTTGAAAAGCTTGAGGTCTTGGCACGCTGTGCATTTTGCTCAAAAACAGGTCCGTCGAGGAGCCAGACGGCAGTCGCTATTACGACCGCAACCGCCAAGGCAAATCTCAAACTTCTAAATCCAGCGCTCATCTAAATCTCTGATTTAATTGACAGTTACCACAGCGAGAGGGTGATAGGACTATTCGAAAAGTACCATAGTCACTAATGAAATAAAAACGGTTTGCGGCTCGATCACCTATAAGCATGGTTGACCAAGCCGCGACAGTTAAGAAACGACCAATAA
>CAYTDJ010000379.1:0-3351 GCA_964436265.1 uncultured Chloracidobacterium sp.
AAATGCCCAGATCAGGCAGCAGGTCCTGAAAAAAGAGCTGGACAATAAGGCGACTGAAAACATGGTCGCCGGCGAACCGCAGTTCCTTGCGGAGTTCAAAAAAGTTGCGGACCTTTACGGCGAAGCGAAACCATTACTTCCGCAGGAAACCGAGGTTGCGGACGTACTTGGCCAGGTCGAGACCGCGGCAAGGCGAAACGGAGTGACGCTTTCGGGCCTGCAGGCGGTGAAAGAATCGGTCAAATCGCCAAAGGCTGCGAAACTTTACGAACGCGAGATCCCGGCGGTCGTCATGGGCCCATATCCGCAGGTCGTTCGTTTCTTTGACGACATCGCCAAGATGCCTCGCATTCTCGTTGTCCGCGACTATTCGATCGCTTCGATGACCAGTTCTGTTTCCGCCGGTTTCACTTTGGTCGCTTATCACGCGCCGCCGCCGGCCGAGGTGCCGCCGCTTCCTGCCGACCTTGCTTCCGATAAGAAGAACAATGAGGAGGTGGCAAAGAAACAATGACTACCGTTTCATCGGCACCGCAATCGTTAAGGCTGACAGATCGGCTTTCGTTCCGACTTGTCGTGCTGTTCATTTTGGTTTTTCTGTTTGCATTTCTTGCCTTGTGGGCCTGGAGCATTTCGCCGTCGTACGTTGAGAGCCGCGCCGCCGAAGAGAGCCCGGCATTGCAGCCAAAACCGATCGTGATCGACCCGAAACTTCGCGACGAATTGGCAAAGACGATGTCCTACGATACGTCTGCCGAGATCGCAGCGGTCAAAGATCCGTTCAGCGACCGCGGAGGGTTGGTCGGCATCTCTGCCGCACAGCGTGCGGTTACGAGCGCTCAGAATGCGACGACGGGCGGTACATCTGCAGGATCGGCCGGCGGTTCGAACGGCACGACCACGGCCTCGTCAGGCGGATCATCGGGCCCGGCGGCGCCGCAGCTCTCTGCCGAGGAGGCGACCAAGCAGCGTTATGCCGCCTGGCTCGACAGGGCTTCGACCGGAGACGTTCCTCTGGACCCGCGAGTCTTCTCGATCGAAGATCTTTTGCCGGTTGGCGTGGTCGACGGTGGTGAAGGCCGTCAAGAAGTTTTGTTCTATTCCGAAGCTGCCGGAAGAACTCTGAGTTTCCCGGTTGGCACCTTGTTTTTTGACGGTTGGTTGTCCGAGCTCAGACCGGAAGGCGTCGTGTTCGCTTCCGGCGACGAACGCCGCACATACAGGCTGCGTTCATGGGCACGTTCACTCCGCTCGGTCGGATAGTTTTGATTTTGGGGATAAGGCTATGAGAAGAGTACTTTTCAGCATATTGCTAGTGGTCGCCGCATTTGGCGTTTTGGCAAACAACCTGCTTGAGGTGACGGCACCGACGATCGCGGGCGAGATCGACGACCTGGCAAGCCGCCAGTCCGCGGCGATGTCGCCGCAGACCTACCGGTCGACCGAGGCTGCAAGCCTTTCCGGACAACCGAACGGCATTGCGGCCGCTGATCTGCCTGCACCGCCTGCGTCGGCCGCCATGTTCGACACCGGTCACTCGTCGCCCGAGCTTGCCGTGCTCGAACTGCCTTTCGAAGGTGATAAACAAGCCGGATCAGCCGTTCTTGTACCTGAGCGCCAATTCCCTCTATTCGTCAGTTTCTGGACCGAGCTTCCAATGGCCGCAACCCATGCCGTAAAGATGTTCACCGTTCGGAAGCCTCCGATCGACGACCTGTCAGCCGATGCGCGAAAGTCAGGATCGCCCGATGAGACATTTGGGCGGCTCGTTAAGGTGCATGAAACCGTCACTGCAGGTTTGACGAGCCCTTCGTCCGATCTTTCCCTCCGAAATATGCTGGAACTTCCAAACCGTCCTGCGACGATCGAGAAGATCATGAATCAGCATTCGATGTCGTCGGCGACGGCAGCAGTTAACGATAGATACTTGCGAAACGGCGTTTCGGCCGATCGGCAATCATACGGTTCAGTTCCGGCGATGATCGCCGCGTGGGCGCAGGCGCCTGCTTCGCTATTTCAAAGGGCACGTTTGGTTCCGCTTCCCGAGGAACCAAAGCTATCGCCGGCGGTAACGTCGGCCAATGAACATACGGCATTGTTCTCGCCCACCGGGCTTACTGAAACTTATAAGAGGACGTTGAATGGAACGACCGATAGCTTTTCAGCCGCCGGCTCACCATCGGTATTTGTGACCGCTTCGTATCAGACTCCGTCTAACGACTTCAGCAGGCCGCGGATAGCCGCAGTTCCTGAAGCGCCAAAGCCTGTCGCTGTCGCCGCCATCATCAGCAATGACCATACGGCTTATGCGGCTTTCGGGGAAACGGCCAACGAATATTCAAACTCGCGAATGCAGGATGCGGATCGCAGTGCTATATCTTTTTCGAACTTTGTTTCGGCGTTGTTCGTCGCTCCATCGGCGATGATCGAACGAATGAACATCTTGCCGATGCCTGAACGCCCCGCGGTGGCAGCGCCTGCGGCAAAGGTCGATCCGGCCCACCTATCGTTCAACAATTTCGGCGCGGTTCAGATCGCAGAGGTCGTAAGGAAACCGCAGCCTGCCGCGACATTTGAAAGGCAAGTGACGATCTCGGCAGACACGACAATGGCGTCGAACATGATCACGCCGATGAAGCGTAATGTGCTCGAAGCCGCGCCGCTCAACCGTGAAACGCTGACGGCGTCAAGCATACACGACGATGTTTCGAGCGTATCGATGGTCGGTCAGTACGACCGTACGTTTTCTTCAGTCGCGGAACCGGCCCGATCGTCGGAACAAATGCCCGTCCTGATCTCCGGAAAGCCGGAGTTTTCGATGGACCTGCTCAAACCGATGAACGCCTCGGTCGCGACCCCTTTCGTTAAGTTGGACAAAGAGGAAGTTGTCGCTGCTCTGGCCCAGGACGGAAACTATTGCGATCCAAACTGGGTAGGCCCGCCGATCCGATTTTCGCAGACGGTCGAATTGAAACTTGATGACCTCATCCGTCAGCTTCATCAGCGTTTCGGCGTGAACTTCATCGTCGGCAAAGGCGTCGCCGATCTGCCGATGAACATCAAAGCCGGCAGCATTCCCTGGAACGTACTTCTCCGTTCGCAGCTCTTTATATCGGGCGTTCGCGCCCGTTGTATCGACACGAACACGATCGAACTTATCGAGAATAAAGACCTTCCGGGACTGCAGGACATGGCGGACGTCGAAACACGGTTCGTCAAGCTCAAATTCCTGCAGCGAACCGGCAGCGGCACCGTCGATCTAGCAAACCGCAGTCAGGGCGGCCAGAGTGGTAACCAGGGCGGCGGCTGCGGCGGCAATAATCAGGGAGGAACCTCTGGTTCGATCCAGTC
>CAYTDJ010000380.1:0-3327 GCA_964436265.1 uncultured Chloracidobacterium sp.
GGTATCTTTCGGTATTTGAGTGCCCTGAAAAGTTCTTCGCCTCCGGCCGTCGCAGGCGTGCGGTAATCGGCCTCGCCAAGAATGAACATCATCGGCGTCTTTATTTTGGCGACATGAGTGATCGCCGATCTCTGCCTGAAACCTTCGACGTCCTCAAACGGTGCACCCCTGAACCACGACGGCTGAAATTGCGTAAAGTCAGCCGTGTACCACCATGCGGCCCAATCGGAAATGTCGCGCTGCGAGACCGCCGCAGCAAAGCGATCGGTCTGCGTTACGGCGTGATTGGTCAACACGCCGCCGCCGCTGCCGCCGGTTATGCCGAGTTTCTTTTCGTCGACATATCCGCGTTTGATGATCTCATCAACGGCGAGCATCAGGTCTTTATGATCGTCGCCGGGATATGCGTATTGGATGATGTTCCCGAAATCCTGGCCATAGCTCGTCGATCCGCGCGGATTAGGATAGACGACGATGTAGCCCTTCGCTGCCATCCACTGAAATTCGTGATCGAAGATGTAGCCATACGCAGCGTGCGGGCCGCCGTGAATGTTGAGGATCAGCGGGTATTTCTTTTTCGGATCGAAATCGGGCGGCTTTTGGACCCAGGTTTGAACGCGTTTGCCGTCGAAGCTCGTGTACCAGACATCGTCGGGTTCGGTCAGGTTCAGCTTGGCAAAAAGGCCGTCATTGAATTTCGTGAGCTGCTTTGCGCCTGTGCCGTCGAGGTTGCCGACAAACAGGTCGCCGATCCTTGTCGGGGTTGAACGAACAAAGATCAACTTGCTTCGGTCACCGGTCGTCCGATAGTTCATTATCGCGTGATCGCCGACCGTGAGTTCTTTCAGCGCACCGCTTGTTGAATCGACCGTCGCGAGATTCAATCGGCCTTCCTTGGTAAACGAAACGATGATGCTGCGGCCATCGTTACTCCAGATCGGGGAATTTCCTCCGCCTGCTCGCGGAGCAGCCTGATCGCCGGTCAGGCCAGAACCGATGTCGAAATCGAATCCGGTGGTCAGGTTTCTGGGCTGAGCATTCGGAGCAATATCCATGACCCAAAGATCCGGCTGAGCGTACGATTTGACAGGCTTGGTGTTAGCCGATGAAACGAATGTAAACCGTTTTCCGTCCGGGCTTAACGTCAATCCGCCTGCACCCATATCAAGCTTGGTCAATAGGGTCGGCTCACCGCCGGAGACAGCAACAGAATAGATCTGTGTTTTTGGCGTGTCGTAATAGGGTTCAGGGTCGCGGTTTGTCGTGTAATAAATACGTGAGCTGTCGTTTGCCCAGGCAAAGCTGCCCTCTCCATATTGTCCTGACGTGAGTTGTTTTGGTGAAGGTCTCTCGCCGGGATTCGATGGCGCGGCGACTACCCACAGATGGCCCGGCCGCGACGGATCGAGATAACCTCCGCCGTCCGAACGATAGACCGCACGCGTTATCACTCGCACGTCGCTGTCCCGAGCGTCCGGTGCCGGTGGTTTGCCCTGTTTCGCCAAGTCGTCCGGTGTTGCATTGTTGCTAAACGCGATCCACTTTCCATCCGGCGACCACACGGGCCCGCCTGCGCCGCGTGTGACGGTCGTGACTTGCCACGGTTCGCCGCCCGTCATCGGCAACATAAATATCTGCGGCGCATCCGGCCGGCCGTCGCGTTCTCCTACTCGCACGAAGGCAAGCGATCGTCCGTCCGGTGACCACCTTGGCGAGGAGTCGCGCACCCCGCTCGTAAGCCGATATGCCTCTTCGTTTCCCGAAGTCGAAACTGCCCAGATCGACGTATCATATCCGTCCTTTTTTGTGTTGACGTTTACTCGGACGAAGGCGACTTTCGACCCGTCAGGCGAGACCTGTGGATCGCCGACCCAGACGAAATCAAAAAGGTCCTTCTCCGTGATGTTCCGCTTCTGCGCAGAAATGCCAATAGAGAGGACCGCAACGACGAAGACAAAACGGACTACCGCTTTTCGCATATTCGCTCCTGAGGAAACAAAGATTTTGGTAATGCTGGGAACGCGCCGAGATCAAACGAACCGACCGGCTGTTATTTCGGAGAATTGTAGTTTGCCTTCTTTAGCTCCGCAAGTACGTCGTCCGGAATCCAACGGCCGCCTGTGAAGACCTTTGTCACTTTGCCTTCCGGCGAAATGACCGCGGTTACGAGCGAATGGTTGATCTGAGTCTTGTCGTTTGCGTCGGTCTCGTATTTCAGTCCGAAGAAGTCCGCGACGGCCCGTACCTCTTTGTCAGTGCCTACGGCGAGATTCCAGACCGTAAGATCGTCCTTGGCATCTTTACCCAAATATCCGAGGCCGTACTGTTTCAGCTTTTCGGGCGTGTCGCGTGCTGGGTCGAATGAGATAGAAAGCAGCCGGACCTTGTCCTTTGCTTCCGGGTCGGCCGCGATCTGATTCGCCATGTCACTGAACTGTTTGGACATCTTTATGCAGAATTCAGGCAGCGGACATTCGCGATAGATAAACGTCACCGCAAGGGCCTTGCCGCGGTAATCCTTGAATGTGAACTTCTTGCCGTTTTGGTTTGTCAACGAAAGGTCGGGAACTGTCTTGCCGACTTGCTCGGGTTCTTTTTCTTCGACCGGCGGCTGATTCGGAGCAGAGTTCGCGACGATCGATATCTTCTCAAGCCAGTAAGGATCCTTTGCCGAACTATCGACAACGAGGGTGCCGCGAACTTCGACGCCAGGAACGAGGTCGTCCCATACCCAATCTTCATGGATCGGAAACTCCATCGTCATGGCTTCCATAAAGCCCTTGATCTCTTCATGCGCTATTTTTGCGCTCTTTTTCGCTTTATCGACCGAAACCACCTTTCCTCGCAGATCATATCGTTTGACGTTTGGCGATTCGGAATTGACGTTGGCGGTGTCCGGTCTTTGACAGGCAGAGATCAATGAGACGAGAAACAGGATTATTGATAGATTACGCATTACGAGAGTATTTTCTCGCATTCGACCAACCGCACGCAAAGCAGGTGGCACAATTTGCAAATGTCTCTCTGCAATGGACTTGTTAGAAGAAAAAAGAGAAGTCCAAGTTAATGAACTTCTCAATAGGGGGAAATCGCTCTTAACGAGCCAGTTCAGGGTGAAAAACTTTTCCTTGTCGAAAGTGAATTGAGCGGGATGTCGTTCTCTGTGCCGAAGTCGAAAGTTCGGAATTTTGGTTTCCCGCTATCGTAGATATACCAGGTCCCTTTTCGAAATACCGCAAAGTCGGTCGTGCCGTCTCCGTCGTAATCGCCGGGTGCCGCGACATCGTCGGAAAATCCAAAAACAAAGGGTTCCGTCTCGCCGGTTTC